>JAFLTD010000299.1 GCA_022510625.1 Lachnospiraceae bacterium | reverse complement strand
AGCTGTGACATCAACATTTGATACAGAACTTTTCAAGAGAAGTGTTTTATACAATATCAAGACACTTTATCGGAAAACCCCTGAAGAGGCGACCGATCAGCAGATTTTTCAGGCGGTTTCTTATGCGATCAAGGATGCTGTCGTAGACCGGTGGCTGACCACTCAGAAGGAATTTGACAAGCAGGACCCCAAGATGGTGTACTACTTATCCATGGAGTTCTTGATGGGGCGTGCACTTGGCAATAACATTATCAATCTGCAGGCTTATAAGGAAGTTAAGAAAGCTTTGGAAGAGCTTGGCATCGATGTCAATGTAGTGGAGGACCAGGAGCCGGATGCAGCTTTGGGCAACGGTGGTCTGGGACGCTTGGCGGCATGTTTCTTGGATTCTCTGGCAACTCTGGGATACGGGGCTTACGGCTGCGGTATCCGCTATCGTTACGGTATGTTCAAGCAGGAGATTCGGGACGGTTATCAGGTGGAGGTGCCGGACAACTGGCTTCGGGACGGCAATCCTTTTGAGCTGAGAAGACCGGAATATGCGCAGGAAGTCAAATTCGGCGGATATGTTAATGTCTATGTGGATGAGAACGGCAGAAGCAATTTTACACAAGAAGGTTATCAGGTGGTGCGTGCCATTCCTTATGATTTGCCTGTAGTAGGCTATGGCAGCGGAATTGTCAACACACTTCGTATCTGGGATGCAGAGCCCGTGGAGTGTTTTCAGCTTGATTCTTTCGACAAGGGAGATTACCAGAGGGCGGTTGAGCAGGAGAATCTGGCAAGGAATATCGTGGAGGTACTGTATCCCAACGACAATCACTATGCCGGCAAAGAGCTCCGCTTAAAACAGCAGTATTTCTTCATCTCTGCATCCGTGCAGAGAGCAGTGGCTAAGTATATGGGCAAGCATGACGATATCAGAAAGTTCCACGAGAAAGTTACTTTCCAGTTGAACGATACACATCCGACCGTTGCGATTGCGGAGCTGATGCGTATTCTGATGGATGAGCATTATCTGACATGGGATGAAGCGTGGGAAGTGACGACCAAGACTTGTGCCTATACAAATCACACGATTATGTCGGAAGCTTTGGAGAAATGGCCGATTGAGCTTTTCTCGCGATTGCTGCCTCGTGTATATCAGATCGTGGAGGAGATCAACCGCAGATTTATCGCGCAGATTGAACAGAAATATCCGGGCAACCAGGAGAAAGTGCGCAAGATGGCAATCATCTACGACGGACAGGTGAAGATGGCTCATCTCGCGATTGCGGCGGGATATTCCGTCAACGGTGTGGCGAGATTACATACAGAGATCTTAAAGAACCAGGAATTAAAAGACTTCTACGAGATGATGCCGGAGAAATTCAACAACAAGACCAACGGTATCACACAGAGAAGATTC
>JAFLTD010000298.1 GCA_022510625.1 Lachnospiraceae bacterium | reverse complement strand
ATTCACTCAATGAACTCTATATCTTCACTTACATGCCAATCCTTATACTGATACAATTTTACTGCTTCTTGATACTTTTTTTCTTTATAAATATTGATATATTTATTTCCGGCCAGAGACCTTAAATAGTCGATTCTTTCTTTGTACCGTTCATCATCTCTTAAGTTCTCACTTTCATCATTCCGGAAATAGAATTCTTTTCCTGTCGCAAGCCGGACAAAACTATCTTCTTTCGTGACAATGCCCCTGTACTGTATAAATGATAGATCAACTCTTCGCCTGTCTTTTTTCAACGACCTGCACAGTCCCTGCCCATACACATCATCCCTCTCAATCAATACATAATCTTTGTCATGGATCTTATTTAACCCGGATAGGTCTCCTTCCAAGATTTTTTCCACCAGCTCTGTAAAGGAAACCAAACTGAACATTGTCTGTATATTACGACCCTGCACGCCTTTTGAGCAAATCGAAAATACCACATGATGATAGCCTTCGATACAGATTGGTTCTTCCTTTCGAAAAAAACCATGGTCGCTCATGTAAATATTACATCTGATGTCCTGATAGAATCTGCCATAATATTGAAGCTGTCCATCCAGGTATTTTTGGCTTTGTATGATTTGTCCCATTCTATCCTGAATCAGCTGTAACAGATCCGAGCCGGACCATTTTTTTTCTGTTGGGGTTAGCGGATTCGAATTCGGTTGATGTGTCTCACCCAAATTGTGAATAATATAAAAACACCTCTCTTTTGCTTCATACAGTCGGCAAATGGCATCAAATTGTACGACCGTGCTCGGAACCCATGCTCTTTCTTCATAAGAGTATTGCATGATTCCACAATTGCTGTTATAAAAAGATCCTTTCCAAAATACAGGACTGCTAATGGCAAACTGATATCCGTGGGATTCAAGATACTTCCACAGTTTCCCATCCTTATAATCGTCCTGTGTCATCATAAAAGCCTTATCATCTATTATATACTTTCCGGCTATAAGAGCTTTCATTACTGCATTCGTATATGGAGTTGGCGTGTACATTCTCTCAAAATTGATTCCGCTTTGTACTTGTCTGCACAGGTATTCCATGTTGGATAATTCGTCATATCTTAAAGCATCCACCCAGTTAACTACGATATGCTCTTTCCCATTGATACTCCGTCTAATCTCTTCCAGGCAGTTTTGTATTTCGTTCCAAAGTCCCTGATACTGCTGTACTTCAGTATCTTCATCTCCATAATGCTCGCTTAATTGTCTGATCCATTTCTCTGCATTGACAAAATCCTTGATCTCCAAGTAATCGCCGATCAATCGTTTAATACTGTTTTTTTCCTCCTCTGTACCACAGGATTTTTGATACAGCTCATAGTCAGCATAAATCTCATCATATCTCAGGCCCAAGCCGGAATACCAAT
>JAFLTD010000297.1 GCA_022510625.1 Lachnospiraceae bacterium | reverse complement strand
AGGTCAAGGATATGCTGTTAGCTCAGGCTTTGGAAGAGAAGAGAGCCGAAACCGCGAGAGCCGTAAGGGATTACGGGAAATCGGGCGAGAGCTGAAGCGAGGTTTAATGGAAGCTGTGCCGCGTTTGTACCGCTTCTACGATGAGACTGAATAAAGCAAAAAGGTACTGCTTGGGGTATCCCCGGGCAGTACCTTTTTTGTTGACCTATTTGTCAGACAGTTGATGTCCGCAGGCCAGAAGATAATTTTTTAAAATCTCTTCCAGATAGTTCAGTTGCATTTCACTGAGTGGTTCCAGATATTTGAATAGATGGCTATAGTCCACTTTGGACTCCTTTCCAGTTAGAATATAGTCAGCGCTCACATTCATTGCACGGGAGAGATTCAAAAGGCTTTCCGCGCGTATATTTTTAATCCCACGTTCCACACAGGCAAAAAACTGCCACGAGAGACCGGAAGCCTCTGCGGCCTGTTCCTGTGTCCATCCAAGCTGTTTCCGCCGCTCTGCAATTCGAGCGCCCATTTCCGTTGCCAATAAAGTTCGCTCTTTAGCCATAACGCCACTCCTTTTTATTGCCGTTTATAATAGTTTAGGTGTAGTCGTCACAGTATATTATTGCCATTAACAATATAAAAGTATTGCCATTTATATTTTTACGTGATATACTGATACAAGAGGCAGATTGAATAAGAGGAAAGGGTGGTGTAATCTCACAGAATACATGACATTTTGTTGAGATTGTTTTGATGAAGAATGTTATTATTATTGGCACGGGAGGACATGCAAAAGTCGTTGCCGATATTGTTCTGAATACAAGAGACCATCTGGTTGGATTTATTACGAATGACAATAAAATTGAAGAGTTCATGGGATGGCCTGTGTTGGGAAATGATACCGAGTATCATAAATTCATGGACTGCTATTTTGTCATAGCCATTGGGAATGCAAAAGTCCGTGAGCGAATTTCAAGTTCCATGGATGGCGTGAAATGGTATACTGCCGTGCATCCGTCCGCGTCAATATCTGCCATATGCACTTCAATAGGGGAAGGTAGCGTTGTTATGGCAAATTCTGTAATCAATCCATATGCCCACATAGGAAGACACTGCATTATCAATTCTAATGCTACTGTTGAGCATGATAATGAAATCGGGGATTTTGTTCATATATCGGTAGGAGCAGAGCTTGCCGGGACTGTGAAGATTGGGAACCGGACATGGATCGGCGCGGGGGCGACTGTAAGCGACGAAATCAGCGTATGTCAAGACTGCATGATTGGTGCAGGCGCCGTAGTTATTATGGATATAACTGAGCCAGGTACATATATTGGAGTTCCTGCGAGGAAGATCAAGGACGGATAAAATACTGGTAGTGTCACAATATGGTTGAAGCATCAAAACATCTGCCAAAATAGAAGATGT
>JAFLTD010000296.1 GCA_022510625.1 Lachnospiraceae bacterium | reverse complement strand
GTGTTTTGCGGGGCTTGAGGAGCTCAAATGCAAATTTTATCGTCGTTTACTATAATTTGATAGTCTTCATTGCCCGAATCGTTTTCAGACTCTCTCATAATGTACCGTGATCCATCAATGCACACGATCTTTTCAGAGGTGGCCTTAAATTCTGGCATTTACATTATCTCGCTGATCCGATTAATAGCTTTTTGAGAAAGCCTGTTTACAGTGCTTCCGTTATCAATAAGGTTCAAATAGCCCAGCCATAAATCTCGATTGTCGTGGATGTTCCCAATAATTTCGCCACTGTCTCGGTAGTAGTCACTGAAATCCACTACAAGTTTGTCGTTATCCATTACAAACCGATCAGACTTGTGGTCGTAATAAACCAAGAAACAACCAGCATAACCATCGAGCACCAAAATATCGCCCTCGAAAATGCGTTTTCCATTTTTATCGTTGTGTCCAGCATACCGCCCCATGGATTTTGGATCAATTTTGAATGTGCTACCGTCGTTGTTGATTTCATCAATCATCTCACATTCGCCATTTTGGATACCACGAGTCTTACACCATAATGCAAGCTCGCTCATACCATAAACCCATTCTCCGTTATCAACCCGCTTACCGCGAATTACGGTCATGATCATATTCTTTACCCTCCTTGGTTTTATGCACTCACTGCTCTGTAGGGAAAGTCATAAGCTCAGGGTTATCGTGAATGTTGCCAACAGCTTCAATTTCCTGCTGACTAATTTCCCCGAAGTCAATCCCAAGATCCCCTTGCTTCAAGAAAAACTGTTCATGATCGTGGTAGTCACGCGACCAATCGAACGTGACCCAGAAATATCCGTCTCTGCCATCCACCGTCAGAATATCTTCCTCGAAGATACGTTTCCCGTTTTTGTCCTGCAAACCAAAGTATCTTCCGGCAGTCAGCATACTGACAGTAACTATATTGCCATTAACATTGAGCTTTGCGATCACATTCTCATCACGATGCCCGAGTATTTCAGCATCACAAAGAATCCCATAGACCCACTCTCCATTATCCGTCCGTTTGTCACGAGATAACTTTTCACGTTTTTTGCTCACGTTTTGAACCTCCTTATTAACGATTTTTGTTTATGGTATCTGAATGAAACAACGCTTTCATTATGTTTGCACGGGAACATATTGGGCTATTGGAGTGCCAAGAGTCCAAATAATTCGCACATATCCCATGATTTTCTCTTCTGAGAAAGAAACACGTCCAGGATAATTAGGCCCATACCAAAGGCCCTCACTATCTTTATAGACCACCATTTCCTGCCATTCCTTCTCTGCTTGCTTGATTGCATTCTTGATAATCTCTTGATAATCTCTTGATAATCCATTCTTGATCGCCTCATAATTTAGGGGGTGCTCCGTAACCACGCAAAATCATCTGAAGCCGCAAGGGGAAGCT
>JAFLTD010000295.1 GCA_022510625.1 Lachnospiraceae bacterium | reverse complement strand
TCTTCTTGCAGATAGCTTATATGACACAATTCTCGCGAGAAATGTTGGTAAATTAACATATCATGTCGGTGGTGAAATTTATGTGATGAATCATAATGATCGGATAGGGTTTGTGAAAGGTGTAATGTGTTCTCCAGGAATAGCTACGCAAGCGGAGGATTTATTTGCGGCTGGGGTGAAGGAATTAATCCATGTTGGATTTGCCGGAGGCAAAGTCGCTAAAATCGGTGAGTATGTGATTACCAACGGCGCATTTCATGATACAGCGGTAGCAGGACTGTATGGTTTTCAAGGCGAGCTGATGGAAACATCAAAAGAATTAACGGATAGTATATGTCAAGAGATGGATATCAAGGGCTTGAAATACCATAGAGGCTATCATTGGACTACTGATGCGGGATATGTGCAACCAGACTGGAGGAGTCGATATTACGAGGATAAAGGTGCCAAATGCGTGGAAATGGAGGGAGCTGGGCTATTTACGGTTGCTAAATTTCGTTCCCGTAAGGCAACAGGGATTTATGTGATTTCCGATTCCGGTTCAGGCGAAGAGTGGGATTTGGGTTGGGGAGAAGAAAAACTAGAACAAAGTATTCAGAATCTGATTGATGTAATTATCAATTAGATTAGATTTTTGCGGAGGTATAAAATGGATTTACCCAAGATCTATCAGGAGGAAGATTTATTTCCGAGAGAATTCGCCGATTACGCGGAGCGTGAGTACGGTCTGCTTTTTTACAACGACAATAACAAGGATTCTTATGACAGTAATCATGCAATTATCTTCAAAGATAGAATAAAGGATATTCAAAAAACGCTTGAAGATATTACCGAGTTCTATCGAAATAAAGGAATAAAGCCAACAATCTTTCAATCAATTACTGATAACGAATATTTTGAAAGCTGCAAAGAGATTTTTGCCGCGCACGGTTATGATGTTTTTGAAGAAGAAAACCGGTATATGGTCCTTTTGGACGATTGCAGAATCGTTCCGAATCCGCTTGTTGAAGTTCGGAAAGCAGAAAGATGGGAGGACACCTTCAGAACGGACATATTTGAAGCGGCAGGTGAGCCATGGGAAACCAAAGTGGCAAAGGTAGCACTTGAGAAAGATAATACGCTTTTCTTTGTGGGTTATATAGAGGGGCGTCCGGTTGGTATGACATATGCACATACGAAAGACGGAGTGTGCAGAGTTGACTATCTTCTTGTCGCAACAGAACACCGTAAAAAAGGAGTGGGTCGTGCGATCATACAAACCTTTGCGAAGTATTGTATGGAAAACGAAATCGAAAACTGTTTCTTGTGGCCGGATGGCGAGTCAGCCGAGCGCATCTATGATGAGGCAGGTTTCCGATTGGTGGAAGTTAAAAAAGCGGCTCGTGCCTGCTATTTGAAATAAACTATCTTTTGGGCTGTTTGTGATACAATAGATACCGATAAAT
>JAFLTD010000294.1 GCA_022510625.1 Lachnospiraceae bacterium | reverse complement strand
ATCCCGATGACTGTAATCCGAAATGTGTAATGGGATATACCTTTGCGCTTGATGGGGAGCAGTATCAGAAATGCCGTTACATGGCATTTCAACCTACATTAAGCGAGGAAAACAATCCATACATAAAGCAGTTTTTAGAGAAAGAATTGCGGGCCTGTGCCAGTTATGAGTAAATAGGATATTACCACATACTGGGTGCATTGCCCCTGCGGAAATAGGATAAGGCCGCAACTACGAGTGGCAAATATAAAGGAGAAATTATAGAAATGAGTATGGAACATAAGGCATTTTTATTTGATACTGCAAAATATCACATTGAGATCGAGAAGGTGCTTGAGCTGTGCTGCCAGTGCGGGGACAGTTCTCTTGCAAAGCAGTACATAGATGAACATCTTGAGATGTTTTCATCACCCTATACATGGGAACCGTTGGAGCAAGACTGGGAACAGGAATTGGAGAATGGAAATATGCAGGAATATTTTGATTTTCTGCTGACGGCTTGCTATGACGGTGAGGATGATATAGGTCTTTCCTATTCATGGGACGCGGTGAATGAGATCATAAAGCTACTTGCCTTTATGGATGGTGCAGAAAAATGCGTATTGGGGACGAAGATTGGCTTCCATGAAATTGTAGTAGATCCAGGGCAAATGGGTTTGGGAATTATAGATGCTACAGAGATTAGTAAGCTGAAAGAAAAGCTGATAGAAAACAAAGCGAAGTTAGAAAATATGCCATTGTCGGAGGATCTTATGTGCGGCCTAACGCAGGACGAAATTTGTGATGCTTACGACGAATTGTGTAACATTTATAAAGAGGCGGAAAAGGAAGGAAAAGGCATTTTATTTACTTTTTAAGGGCGGATTCTGGAAAGAAGCATAGTCCAAGAATACAAAAATTCACATTTGCAGGAGGTACTGAGTGAATACATACTTGTTATCAGCTACTTTGAGCATACTTGAAATGGTGAAAGGTGCACCTTGGCTGACGATGGACACCTTTCTTTACCTGTTCAATTTCAGCTATATTGGTATTTTCATATTGTTGTCCTGTAATATTGTACGGATTTACATTCTACAAGAGGTCGGTCTGTTTCTTTGGACTGACCTCTTTTCTTACATATAAAGAAATGCCGGATATGCAGTTTACTCCACTCAATGTGTTAAAATTTTTGCAATTTTTCGCCTGAAACTTTCCGATTTGGCTATGGCAAATTCGTTCTGATAGTACGAGGAGGTGAAAACCAGCCAAGCTCAAATCTGCATGAAGGGAGGAAGTGCTATGCCATCTCCTTCCCATGAGGAACGTATATGCGCCATGTTCGATTCCTTTGCAAAATCAGTGGCGCGCAATTACGCTGTGGATTTGCAGCGCGCGGAAAAGAGCCGTAGCAAACATTTTGCGGACGAGCCGGTAGACTATTTACTTGAATTGTTAGGCCGCGAGGACA
>JAFLTD010000293.1 GCA_022510625.1 Lachnospiraceae bacterium | reverse complement strand
TATTGCTATTTTGTTGAAGTAGCACATAGCTTTATCATTTTTAAAACAAGGCCTAAACTCTGCTTTGTAATAAGCTGTGTCGGAGACTGAATCACCGGTGGACACAGTGATATAGCTCGTAGTGCCCAGCTCGCGGTTGATGATGCCCACATTATCCTGTGCTACCGATGTCAGGCACAGCATCAGGACGAACAGAGACGCGAAAACGGCACTTAGTCCTCTCAACAGCCCTTCTTTGACAGTTTTTTTCATGTTGACCCTCCTTGTAATTTTTGCGGACAAATAATGGTTCTCGCCGGATCAGTGGTTTATGGCTTGCCTCCCTTCATTAACAAATGAAAAAACGATCTCATTGCTACTACTTATTTTCGCTTGCGTTTCAAAAACTGACAAGGTATAATATTACGCAAAAGATAGGTCAATATTACGTTCTCTTGTGTAAAGGAGCCGAAAATATGGAAAAGTGGACGTCGGATTATTATGAAGCTATTGAGTTTAACCTGTCCAGCCACGGGCAGGCACATTTTGAAGTCTCCAAGGTCTCCCACAGCTATGTCCCGCTGCATTGGCACGAATCGGTGGAAATCATCAGTGTTCTGGAGGGCGAGCTGTCCGTGACAGCGAACCAGCAGCAATATCAGCTCATAGCAGGCGACTGTATCATTCTCAATCCCTATGTTCTCCACTCAACTGTCAGTGTCAGCGGCAACACGGCGTTGCTGCTTCAGCTCCCGATCCGCTCGTTTACGGGCTATACGGCCTACTTTGCAAACCGTCAGTTCATCTGCGACCCGCTGACCACAGACCCGGAGCTTCGAAAGCAGCTCGGACGAGTAACTGAGTTGCTTAAAAGCATTATGGAGTTGGAGCAAAGCGGCGACCCTGTGGCCCGTCTGCGCAGCATCAGCCTAATATGGGAACTGCTGTACGAACTTGCAGACCAATTTTTCCCGCCCAATCTCCGATGCGGCTTTTGATGCAAGCAGCAGGAAAAACCGCGAACGTCTGGCTGCTGTGATCGCCTATACAGAAGCCCATTATAGCGAGGTGGTGACACTGGAGGCCGTGGCTCGGAAACTCCATCTGCAGGTCAATTACTTCTGTTATTTTTTTAAGAAAAACACTGGAATGACCTATCTGCAATATCTGAATGAATACCGTTTGGCCAAAATCTATCATGATCTGGTTGTTACCGACATCCCTTTGAAATATCTTCTGGAGCGCCACGGCTTTACCAATTACAAACGGTTCCGAGAGCTGTTTTACGAAAAATTCCAGATGACCCCCAGTACGGTCAGGAAAAAGTAGTATCTACACGCTCAGCAGATGCCACACTTGAAGCGGTAGCTGCCCTGCCTTTTATTCCATAGAATTGGCCTTTTTCTGCACCTTGCGTTGCTTGAAGAAGCCGCCGATCACGCCGCCCACGCCCTTGAAGAAATGGCCGTTGA
>JAFLTD010000292.1 GCA_022510625.1 Lachnospiraceae bacterium | reverse complement strand
GCCTTGATACTGTTCTGAATATCAATAAGCAGATTGATACCGCCGCGCTGCTGCTTGGGAGCTTTGGCGGCGCGGGTGCGCTTGCCATTGATACGTTCCGTTATGGCTTCCTCTGTATAGTCTGCGCCGAGGGTTTTCAGACGGGTAAACCGTTCCTGTCCCGGAGCGCGGCAGGATATGTATTTGCCCCGCTTGACCTCATAGCCCGCAGCTTGCAGCCGGGATAATAATTCTTCAAAATCGGACACTTGGGGGATAAGTGCGTCTACGGCGATTTTTAGCTTGCCTTTCCAGCTTGTCCCGGTTTTCTCTGCTTGGTATTCTGCATAGCTTTTTCCCTTGCTGCCTTTCCCCGGAACGACGACGGAAAGACCGTTTTCCCGGCACAGCTTGTCGCTCATGTTCCGTATGCCGTAATAGCTTCTCTTATTGGAATTGTACTTGTGATGATCTACGAAATTGACCGCGCAAAAAATGATGTGGTTATGGATATGTCCCTTGTCAATGTGCGTCGTCAAAACGTATTCATGCTGTCCCTTTGTTACCGCGTCGGCAAGCTGCCGCCCGATCTCATGCGCCTTTTCATAATCCACTTCCCCCGGCTCAAAGGACTGTATCAAATGGTGGGCTAAATTGCTGCCCTTATCCAACGCTTGCGAGAGAGTAAATGCAAATTCAATGTCTGCCGTTTCATAGCTGCACCCGAAAGAGGACACAAGCATTTTTTCGTCCGTCTTATCCGGGTTTTGGATATAGTCAAGGGCTTTGCTCAATGTGCTTTTAATAGGCTTAATCTTTGTAACCGCCATATCTCATTTAACACCCCCTTGATTTCCTCAATGTCCTGCTCATAGACGCTGCCCGTGGCATTGACCCGGCGGGCAATCTGATTGACGTTGACGCCGATTTTCTGTATCTCTGCTGTCATTGCTTTTATGTCGGTGTGGTCTACTTGAATGATATACCCGTCAATGGCGATCTTCCGCAGATATGCCGCCATGTTCCGGGTGGGTATCAGCTTCATTTTTTCCTCTATCAAAGCGCGTTCTTCCTCTGTCACGCGAAACTTGATTTGTACCGTTCTTTTCCTGCCGCTCATGCGTTGCTGCTCCTTTCCGTTTTAGAGGGTTTGGGACACTTCCCAACAAGCATTTTTGCCGACCAGCCGCAGGGCGCGGGCGGTCAAAAATACGGAAAGGGTACCCCTTTCCTATGCTTGCTACGAAACTTTTTCCCTTTATTCCCTACAACACCGGGAACACCTATTTTGACAGGCTTATGCAAAAGAAAAACGCTGCAATCCTCATAAAAGACTGCAACGTGTTTTCCATACCTATGTAGTTTGCGGACAGTTTACTTGTCCATGTTTTCGACTTCTGCAATTTCTTTCGCCGTAGCGGTGACAATGCGTATTCCCGTATCGCTCATGCCGTCAAGCAATGCGTCGAGCT
>JAFLTD010000291.1 GCA_022510625.1 Lachnospiraceae bacterium | reverse complement strand
TCTTGGAGCGCACGGAGGTCATGGGCAGGAAGGTCGCGCGGCCCAGGCGGTTCTGCCGCAGGTAGTCGATGAGCTCCTTGGCGTTCTCCTCCCGGTCGGTGACGATGTTCTGCTGCGCCGCGCCCAGCACCATATCGACGGCCGTCTCGTATTTCTGCGGCACGCTCAGCAGCTGGGCCAGCACGCCCTTGACCCCCGGCACGCGCCGCTGGCGGGCATACTGCATGGCCCGGCGCACGGACTGGTTGTAGCCCTCCATGTCGCGGGTCATCTCGCTGAGCAGGGTGTGGCGGCTGGCGGCGGATTGCAGCTCCGCCGAGAGCGCTTCGGCCCGGCCGCGGTGGGTCTCGTAGGCCTCCTCGGCCTCGGCCAGGGCGCGCTGCTGATCGTGCAGCGCGGCGACGGCGGCCCGCTTGAGGCCTTCCTCAGCCTCGACGTTCCGGGCGGCCTCGTCCGCGGCGGCGGACAGGCGGGTCTCCGCCTCCTGCAGCTCGCCGAAGGAATCGGTGATCTCCTCCAGCCGCTGCTCCATCTGGGATCGCATGGTCTTGAGGCGCGTCTGGTCGTTGCGCACCGCGGAGAGGCGGTTCATCGCGTCCATCACGGCGGTCTTGTGGGCCTCGAGGGCCTCGTCAGCGGCCTGCTCGGCGGCGGTGGCGCGCTCGGCCCGCAGGCGGGCATCCTCCAGCAGGGCTTCGGCGCGGGTGACCAGCTCGCCCTGCGCGTCGAGGGAGTCCTGGCTGCGGCGGAAGCCATCCTCCAGGATCAGCAGGCGCTTCTCCGCGTCGGACTGCTCGTCCAGGATGCGCTGGCGGTTCTCCTGCCGCGTCTCCCGGCGGGAGGCCAGCGCCGACAGCGCGGCCTGGGATTCATGCACCGCTTCGGCGCAGCGCATCAGGCCGTCCCGCGCGCCGGTGATCTTCTCCTCCAGCTGCTCGATGTCCGCCTGGGTGGCGTCCCGCTGGGCGGCCTTGTCGGCAAGGGCGGCCTCGCAGTCATCCAGCACCACGCGCAGGTTCATCAGCTCCTGGTCCAGCTCGGCCAGCCGCTCATTGGCCCGGTCGGAGCGGATCAGGAACAGGTTCATATCCAGGATTTTCAGCTCCGCGGAGAGCTCGATGTACTCCCGCGCGGCCCGGGACTGCTCCTCCAGCGGGCCCAGGTGGCGGGTCAGCTCCTCGAGGATGTCGTCGACGCGGGCGGCGTTTTCGAGGGTGCGCTCCAGCTTGCGGTCGGCCTCCTCCTTGCGCGCGCGGAACTTGACGATGCCCGCGGCCTCCTCGAAGACCTGCCGGCGGTCCTCCGACTTGCGGGAGAGAATCTCGTCAATGCGGCCCTGGCCGATGATTGAGTAGCCCTCCCGGCCGATGCCGGTGTCGCGGAAGAGATCGACGATGTCCTTGAGGCGGCAGGCGGAGCGGTTGAGATAATACTCGCTCTCGCCGTTGCGGT
>JAFLTD010000290.1 GCA_022510625.1 Lachnospiraceae bacterium | reverse complement strand
AAGTCGGTGAGAGGACGGTGGGACCACAGGCTCCGACGATAGCTTATTTCATCCAGTTCCGCGATGCGGACTCCATTACTATCAGCGGGGATATGCTTGGCCTCAATATCCATAGCCACTTTACAGAGATAGAGGTTCGTGCCGATTCCAGCCGTGGCTGTGATACCCGTTGTGTTGAGAACATCCTGAATGATCTTCTTAGCCAGTTCCCGGGCGGTCATACCATAAGTTTTCAGATAGTTGGTAACGTCCATGAACACTTCGTCGATGGAATAGGGGTGTATGTCCTCGGGAGCGACGTACTTCAAATACACATTAAAAACTCGGGTGCTGTAATCCATATAAAGGGCCATTCTCGGCGGGGCGATAATGTAATCTACCGATAATCCCGGAAAGGATTTGAGAGTGGGATCATCCCAGGAGGAGCCAGAGAGGATACAGTTGGGGGCTTTCCTTTGCCGCTGGTTGTTGACCTCTTTGATCCTCTGGACAACCTCAAACAGCCGTGGACGGCCCGGTATCCCATAGGCTTTGAGAGAGGGGGAGACTGCCAGACAGATGGTTTTTTCTGTACGGCTCTCATCCGCAACGACCAGATTTGTAATCATGGGGTTCAAGCCGCGTTCCACGCACTCCACCGACGCATAAAAACTTTTCAGATCAATGGCAAGATAGCTTCTGCTGCTCATATCCTAACTCCCCCCAATCCATACATTTTTATATTATATCACCCGCAGGTGTTTTCTGTAAAATAAAATCATGGTAAATTGTGCCGACCATTCACAAGCATATGAGAGGAATCCCTGCAATGCAAGCGGCATTGCAGGGATTCCTCTACATTAAGAATTAAAACGCGACTTTGCCCTCGTAAATCTCGTTGATAACATAATAAGCCATGGATTCCTCTGGCTTGACATATAGCTTCATGGCTGTAACGAGGGTGCGTTTTTTTGTTTTGCGGAAGTCGTCCTTCGCTGCGTCAACCAAGGCGTCCATGGAGATCTCGCTCTCTTGGTACTGCACAATAATCTCCGGCTTCAGGTTGTCGGCCTTTGCCTTTTCCTCGGCCCTTGCCTTTGCCGCCGCCTCCTTTTCCTCTGGAGTCATCGGCTGTCTGCCGGGTTTCTTCTTAGGCTTAGATGTTTCCGCTGAAGTATCCTGAGTCCTTTTTTCATTTTTCACGTTAGTCACCTCTTAATAATTTAATGCGCTAAATGTGTAATTTCATTATATACAATTGAATTACAAATGCAATATGCTTAAGGAAAAATACAGTTAATTTTTGAAAATTTGATAAGTGTATGTAATGCCCATCGTATTCCTTGATTCTTTTATGATCAATTCCACATGGTATGTATTATTTCATCTATAAACCATCACCATTTTTCAGTTTTGGAATCGAATAGCCAAGACGATCCAGAACAACAAGGGCAGCTTCAATGTAATCATTCATATCA
>JAFLTD010000029.1 GCA_022510625.1 Lachnospiraceae bacterium | reverse complement strand
CTATTACATGGAATCGCATTGTTGCACTAACTAAAGAACGTAAGCATTCTTCATGCAACAATCTTTTTGTGAATCGCTACGGCAACCCTATAAGCATACACGGTATTGAATATATCTATAAAAAATACTTAAAAAAGGCAAACATCAATACTCATTCTACACCGCATTATCTTCGACACACTTTTGCAACCAATCTACTAGCTAACGGTGCAGATCTTCGTTCTGTTCAAGAAATCCTCGGACACGCGAGCGTAGCGACAACTCAAATCTATACCGAAGTCACTACACAACGCAAAAAGCAAGTCCTTAATAAATATAATTACAGAAATAAGCTATAACGTCATTATGTCGTCATAATTGTCCTCCTTAGTACCCTTTATATATAAATAGTAACTATTAACATATTTTTTCCACCACAATTTTATATTTTTCTTATTTTCAAACATAATCAACATTTTGTGCGTTTGTATGCTCAGCGCCTTTATGGGAATGACTTATACTCAATATATTAATAAACACAAAAACCGAGCTGACATAAAGGTTCAACTCGGTTTTTATTTGGCGGGCTGGCGCTAATTGCGTTTGAACACCTGCGCCAAAAATATGGTCTAAATTTTGATTTGCGGCTTTGGCGCGGGGTGCGCCTTAATAATTTTGGAGTTCGCTTTGGTGTTCACCGCCTTACCCAGCCAAAAACGCCGCCGCAGGAAATTGTCAATGGTTTGCCCCGTAGGGGTCAGCGGCTTTATGCCTAACGGGAGATAAATAGTCGCCCTTGACCATTTTCAATGCGGTAACACACCAGCCATAAGACGGCAAGCACCAGCGAATACAAAACCTATTCAATTATTATGGAAAAAGATATAACACCTCAAATAGATTTTATCAGAAATAGAACAAATGATTTTATCGTAATAATGTGAAAATAGTCAAATAATGAATAATGTATTTAATGCTTGCAATGAAATTCATTTTATGCTATAATGCCCATAAAACAAGCAATTTTTATAGGAGATTTTATGGGACATTCTAAATATTTGGATTCTTTAAGCAAACAAGAATATGTAGATTTGACTAAAAGATTATGGAGTATTCAGAATGGCGTATGTTTTATCTGTGAACATAAAATTGATTTAGATATACAGCCTACAAATATAGACCATATTAAGCCTTTGGCAAATGGCGGTAAAGATGATATTTCTAATTTTGCAGTTACCCACGAGCACTGCAACAAATCCAAGCAGGACGCCGACTTAAAGGTCGCAAAGACCATTTTGCGTTTAGAAAACATAGTTAAAGATGCAGAATCAAAAGGTGAAAGTCCTTCTTTACAGCATGTCTTAAAGGCATATGATGGAGCCAAATATCAATTTAAGTTTAAGGTTCAGGACAATAAACTCATCTATTCATTTGATGACATCGGGGAAACAGCAATATTAGAAAGCCCTATATTTATTGATAAACTTTCGAACGAAAAAACTGCTTATATCGAAGTTCCGTTGGAATACTTGTACCACGACACGGAATTAAATCCACGTGGTCTTAATAGTTCAGTCAATTTGCTAATTAAAGAATTCAGTAAGCCAAATCCTCAATTACAAATTGCATTGGCGAGAATTGATGATGGGGAAATTAAGCTTTTTGATGGGCAACATAAAACTGTTGCACAAATTATGCTTGGTGTGAGAAGAATAGTTATAAGATTATTTTGGGATACCGATTATGATAGATTAATGGCAACGAATTTAGCCGCAGGAAAGCAATTAAAACAAATTGCATTTGATAAATCAATAGTTCGTCAATTACACGATTCGCTTTATGCTGTTAGATTGAGTAGATACCAAAAAGATAATAATTTACAGGAAGATGATTTTTCTTTTTCCGAGCAGCAAATTGTCGATTACTACAAAGGGGAAAAAGGCAGTATAAAGACTTATATAGTCAATAGTCAAAAAAATGCTATAACAAGAAGTCAAGATAACAAATTACAATCTTACATTAATTTTGAGGGACGTGGGACAGAGTTGCCCTTATCATACAGCACCTTTGAAAAAACTTTTCTATCGGTATTTATTAATTCGCGGACGATATTAAATACTCCCATAAATTATAAAGTTGAAGAAGGGTTGAATCCAAGAATTCTTGAAAAAGAGCAGGCAATCAGAATATGTAATATAATTGCCGAAGAACTTTTGATAGATAAGTTTAATGATGAAATTGGCACATACCGTATTGAAAACAATATTGCTTCCGGAAGAGGCGATAACATAGCCGATGAGCATTTGATTGCTTGTAGGCTTTTCAAAGAAGAAATAATGTATAATTGGATTAAATATCTTCAATTATTAATTAAAAATCATTTTGCTTATTCTGGCGTCATGTATGATGATGAGAATCTGCTTCAACAACCATTCTCTATGCAGTTGTGGGAAAATATACGCAAGTTTATTATCAATTTGAGAGAATTGCCTGTGTGGAAAGATAGAAGTATGTCCGCAACAATTTTTGGCGGCAAAAATACTTATGACTATTGGAAAAGTATTTTTCAAACTGGCAAAACACCCGAGGGGACGGCGGTACTTGCAGCACCGTTAAATGTTTCCGATATGATTAGATAGCGATTTAGAAACAAATTCGCTCACTAATATTCAACCATTTTCTTTAATATTAAGTAACAGCGGCGCAACGTTAATCATAACAATACGCCGCTTTATAAGTACGCCGTAAGTATTACTAGTTCACCCCGTAACGTGTAACATAATTTACGACAATACGCGGGCGGCGAAGCCGCCCGCGGTGGCGTATAGTATTATCACGCCACCCTGTCACACTGTAACACTTTTGGCGTAAAAAAAGATAGAAATATGTAAATCTATGACGAAATCGCTATGCCCCGAGGGTGGGTTCTTGGGTGGGAAAAGAAAAAGAGTAACGGGGTTTCCGTTACTCTTTTTCTCATTATTGCAGTCTTGCAAATCTGCCGTCCGCTCCGTGAACGCTGTAATTGTTCGCGTAAATTTTCGGCTCGGGTTGCCGTCTTGCAATAATGCCCGCTACCCCGTTAATGAAAATGTATTGCATTTCATTACCGAAGTTCAAGCGCGGTTGCTCTTGGCGGAGAGCAAGCACCCGAATTTGAACTTCTAATTTGCAACATACATTTTGGAATGAAACTTTTGTTATATTAAATAATTCTTATTATTAACTAAATATACCGTTGCATATTAAAAAATTAACATAATGGATGATCCAGATCAATATGTCGCAAGATTTTTCTTGATCAATTACAAGGTTCCATCATTAAGTGTTATTTTGCTCTTTATCCGTAATATACTCTCCCATTCTACGCTTTAAATTATCTTGCGAAAAGCGATACATTTCTTTAAACATATATAAATCAGAGAATGAATCAAAAAAGTCCATTATACCCTCATTGACTTTTTTTCTGCGAATGCAGTGCGGATTATAGTAGCGAGGATCCATAATGGTTTCAACTACTGCTGCCATAATATCTTTATTAAAAGCCTTTTCATAATATGGGATAAGACTTTTATCTTCACGCAATGATATTATCTGTTTACACATATCTTCAAACAAATAATTACAGCAGTCTATATAGTGTGCATCATAACCATATTTGCTGTTAATTGCAAATTTGAAACTTTGTTCATCTCCGTTAATTACATGCCCCATAAAATTTATATAGCATTTTAAAGTGTTTTTTAAATTATGAAAATATCTACCCTCGTGTTCTCTCATTAAGTATTTGACGATATTATTAGTGAATTCATCAATATATACCTTTACCTTTTCGTTGTTGTCTGGATCTTTTAAATAATTTTCCATATTATTTGAAACAAACGGCATGCTTCCGAATTCTTTCGAATCTTCAGTCTTATAATCATAAACAAATACTCCAACTTCTCTTAATCTACTTGACAAGTACCCAATATCATTAAAAAAAACTAACGCTTGTTTAGCATTGCCGATTATATCTAAGTAAACAGGGTTAATTTCTTGAAAATATTTACGAGCTTCATTGCTATCATTACATCCCGATATTTTCCAAATACGGTATGCATAATGGCCAAGTTCATAAAAAAAATTACAAATCATCTTAAACTTGAGCATAAATAGATTATTTGTCATATTGGTGACCATTTCAAACCTAATATTTTCTTGAAATTGAAATTGGTCGTTTAATTTTTTCAAATCACCGATTCGATAATCTAAAGCATGTGGATTCAGCTTCAAAAGATAAAACGATTTAAACGGATCGTAGTCTAAATAAAATTTATCAATACTGTTATCTCCATTTGGAATATAAACAGCGTTCGTACAAATAACCGTGTAGTTTATCCTTCTATCGGGGAAAAGAGTCCCTTTTTCAAATGCGCCGGTACTATAATGCCAATCTTCAAATTTAATAATACATTCAACGTCTGTATCATCATTACATCCACAAACATAAAGACGCTTCATGTTATATTCCGGTAGAACTGCAGATAAACTATCGAAATCCCGCAGAAGGTCGTTTGTCATTTTGTCAAAAGCGATTGTCACTTTATTTCTTATTAAACGTTCAGCCGCTTCGTTTATTTTTTCTTTTATCTCGCTATCCCATTTTCTTATAATAGGCATTTTACATTTTTCACAATACCGCAATTCGCCGCTTTGATGAACCTCGAAATACACTCGCTCCCATTCCTGCAAATCATCAACAAAACGTAAAACATATGAAATAGGGTCAGAAGTAAACGACGGTTTATAGCCGCATTCGGGATGATCCTTGTAATAATTTCCGACTGTATGATTGAATATAGCAAGCGCCGCAAGTTCTATCATTGCTTTTTTAACAGCACCGAGCGAACGAATGGTTCCCGTCTCATAAAAATGCAACAACAAAATGAACGCCGAGAACGCGCCGTGGTCGTGACTTTCGTACATCGATTTTAGCACCTTTTGGGGTGTTAAAGTAAATAACAACGAAGTTCCGAGTAATTCATTCAGTTTTGCAAAACTTAATCCATCTTGAGGAAATATTGATGATATAAATTCATTTAGTTGACTGGAATGTTCACGCATGAAAACCACCGGATAGCCCATGTCATGAAAAAGCGTAGCTATTATAAGCGTGCCGCGAATTAAATACTCGAGCGCATAATCGCCGCTATTCCCCTTTACGCTCTTTGCTGTCTCTTTTAAACAGCAATATTCAGATTGATCTTCGAATTGTTTTTTTTCAATCGAATCTATTCGACTACAAACCGCATCGGAATAATTGTTTATATTGACGTGCACATATTTAATTAACTCATTATCAAGCGAAGATTCTAAAACATCTTTAATCTTACTCATCAGCGGAGAAGACGCTATAATTATTTTACCGTTTTTGACTTTCTGTTCACTTTCAAGAAGCTTTAAAACCATATAGCAGTTTCTTATTTGATGAATAAAATGGTCGCGGTAAAAGCTCAGTTTATTCTCTTTAAAGTTATAATCTATGTGCTGCCGCCATTCAAACTCGAAAAAGTGATGATTAAATAATTTTATGAGTGTGTCGATGTCAACATATCTATCTAAAAGTCGACTTATGGCAAAGTCATAAAGATACGTCATTTTACGCGCAATATCATTTTCATTCCCATAAATTTTTTTTATTTTTTCAAAAATATCATAATATTTTATATCCGCATACACAGTATGATTTTTACTTAGTTCGTAATCACACATCATCTTTTTTACAATCGGTGCTTTATTTAAATCAAGACCATTTAAAAACGGTTCACATTTAATATTAAGGTAATCAAGGTCTTGAAAAAACTTTATCATCTCTGGCCTGTTGAAATAGATAACTTTTTCCATATGTAATTCTATACCTCATTTTTCTTGAAAATATATGTTTTTAAATGGAACTGCTTTTCCGGTTCGTTTTTTTCACCAACATATGGTTTTTTATTATCCTGGGGTTTATCTTCAACATCAAACATTATTTTTTGTGGAGCAAACTGATTGGTCGGATCTCTTAATAATTCCGTTTTAGTTCTTTTATCATGCCGAAACATAGCCATCGGTATTGAATGCGCTTTAAAGAAAAAATGTGCCTTTATAGTGTTTCGTACACTTTCGTTAATGCTAAATAATTTTAATGCGCCCTTAATTGAGTCTATCCCATTGTTACTGTCATCCCCGAATTCGCTCGCATTATCGTTATTAACCAAAACCACCGAACAGGGATAATCCACATGCCCACACATCAACCTATTAAGCCAATCTATGTTGCAATTTAACATTTCGGCACTATTAGACACGAGATATAAAACAATATTTTCATTTGATTGTTTTCCTTCTTTTTGTTTTCTAACTCTATCAAATATCTCGTTAATAACCGCATCTGTGTAGCTGTCTGCATTAGGCGCAAGGTCATACACAAAATGAACATCTGATTTGTTTTTTTCCGGGCCTATCAAAATAGACTGTTGTATAGCGTATAGTTGTGCCTCCAATTCTTCGTATCTTAAAAGGGGGGTCGTTCCTTTTTTGACATGAAACATAGCCTTTTCTTTCTCTAAAGCACTTACTGGAATTAAAAAAATTTCGTTGTTAATTCCACAATCTCTACAACCATCAAAATGCATATGGGCAACTAATTGCCCATCACCATTCAAACTTTTAATTTCATATGTATGTTTATCAGCACAAACAAGTTCTTGCAATGTCGGCGTGCTTGTCCATCCACTATTATCTTTATCCATAGATCTGTTGATACATAAATAATACTCAAGAGAAGAACCAAGCAGATCCAAATCAATTAAATAGTGTTTGCCGGAATTGTGGTTCTTTTCGCCACTAGGAACTAATATGCCCAGGTCGTTATCTTTTTTAAAATTATCGCAAAAAGCTAAAAATAATGAAAAGGCGGTTTTCCCGCAACCGCCTTTCGTGGAATAAACAATATGGTGCGTAACTTCTATCTTCTTTTCTGCATGTTTTTCCGCCATAATTGCCTCGCAATTTAAAATCTTTCACTTAAGCGTTTAAAAAGACTACTGTCTTTATAGTCGAATACATCGCACGCGTTCATTAATCCTACTATATACATATTAATATTTTCTCTATTAATTCGAGCATTCGTATATTGTTGAATAATATCTTTATTATCACAATAAGAAGCATCTAGTCTTTCCAACATATCATATGCAACGCGTTTAATTGAATACTGAAACGCTATTTCTTTTACCGCATATGGATTCTCTTGGAGATCAAATGCATCAATAATATAGCTATTGATTTTAAAACTTATTTCAGCTTTGTCATAATGCTTATATACTGACAAAAGTTTCTTCATATAAAAATGATGAAACAAACAATCGTTAAAATTCTCTACGCAACCACTGAAAACATTTGCTACCGCCTTTTTATAACAATATAGCATTATTTTATTTTGTAGATTTCTGCCGGAAAAATCAAACATTTCTCTAACAAGGTGTTCCGTAGCGTTTTCAACAGACTCTGGTGTCCCATACGGGAAACGGGATGTTATGTTCAAATAGATTTTATGTTCGATTATAGGGGAATATTGAATTCCTATTTCGACATTCTTGGAAATATCAAAAATTTCTTTATAGCTCTTTTCTTTTAATCCTAAAATCTTATTGTAAAACTCGATGTCAGAAGAAAGCATTTTAAGCAATTTATATAAAGTTATCGATAATTTTCTTCCATTAGATACAATTTTATTGCGTGGAGGCAACGGTGGCTCAGGATATTTTACAATTCGACAATCTTTCGAATTATATCTTTCCACGCGAACAAAATTAAATCTATCATATAAGTCATTAACAAAATCACTGTTATTTGAAATGTAAACATATGCTTGTTTTTCGAACTCATCTATATGTTTTCTGTCATTATATGGATAGACTTCCTTAAACCAATAAAGAATATCGGTATTAATTTTTCTTGTTTTTTTCAAATTTTTTCTTGTAAAATCGCAAAGATAATTTTGTACACGATAATAAATGGCAGCAAATCCATTTTTATTGAAGAAATCACGTTCACCCGTCTCTTTATTATTTCCCAATAACTCTGTGATGTCCGCTTGTGATCTATACATTACCGATAACTCGTCAGATTTTTGGTCTAATGCAATAGGGTAATAAATTTCAGGGCAATCCAAAACAAACACTTTGTCATATTTTTCCGCTATTTCTTTCAACATATTAGGCGAGAAAATCGCCGAAAAGTCTTCTCTTTCTTTCGTAATATAGTCTACAGCAACTTTGCAACCATATTCTTTAATCATTTTCTTTAAATCGGAAAGAGTGGAGGGCTCATCTCCTACCTCGCCGATATTCATTACTTCACCAATTAATAAAACACGGTATTCTTTTTCTTTATCCAAGCCAACAACTATTTTTTCAAACATTCTAGTTGCAGCAATCACTTCAATGCTCGAGAGATTATCTTCTTTTTCCGCAACAAATTTAATCCCTGTAATTTCGTTCGACGAAGCTACTTTATACTTGACTCCGCGTATCCTATAAAACGCACCATCAAACAAAATGATTATATCTTTAAACAAACGCTCTGCTTTTGCTTGCAACAATTCAGTATATAAGGTGATAAGAGTTTCATTGCTGTCCAAACGACTTTTCAACTCTTCTAGATCATGTAGTTGCAAATAACAAATCAGCATCGACTCCAAAACAATCGGATTGCTTATCCCTATTTCTATTGTTTCATTATCACAAGATTTTATATCGCTATTGACGATTAATTGAATAATATCTTTAAGTTTGGAATAAGGATTTAATTTTTCCAATGAAAAAAAGAAACGAAACAATTTTCTTATTGACTCAAGATAAGAAAAAGCACTTTCCACCGACACTTTGTTTAATTTTATGTTAAGCGAATAATCGTTATCTAAGATTTTTTTATACTCTTTCACATAATCATCAAAAAACCCGTTAAGTGATTTTACATCATCTTCAGGCACAAACAAAGCAGCTATTTTCTTTCTTATAGCATCAAGCAAATTAGAGAACTGCTCAACTGACGATTTACAGTTTGTTTCTATTTTAACTCCGCATTGCGGGAGTATTGTTATTAAACTTTTTAGGGAATGAGCCATCCTCTATCTCCAGACCATGCCGACTCATAAAAAAGATTACTCGTTTTATCTTTAGTTAAATGCAGCCTAGCTATTATATCACATCTCAGTGGTTTCGTCAATGGTTTTTTCTTCTTTATTTTCATTATTTTTCATGCTTCTTATCATATTATGCCACAAAAACATGAAATGATTACAAAAGGATCTGCGCTCTGATAAAACAAAAACATGAATTTTTTCAATACTGTGGACGCACTAATCGAAATGAAAATTACGCACTGGCTAGTTTTAGCCGCAGTTCTTCTAACTCACCATTTTGCATTATGTACACAAATGCTGTCCGGAGTCTATACTCCCCAAAATTATCTTTTACTGTTGCTAGAATAGTATATCCGTTTTCGTTCAATGATTTAAAAACATCTTCGAACATTCGTTCAGTTTCAAACTCTTCTATTTCTCCATTCATTAGGTCAAATTCGTAAATCAAAGTATTATAAAAATCCTCAAACAGTTGGTAATTTTTTTTACAATCAATTGGAAATCTTTTTGCATATTGTTCCGCACCATTGATATAGCTGTACAATTCAATGGGGTTGTGAACCTTAAACATTATAAGACTATTCTGATTAACACTTTCTATCGTTATTCTCAGATTAGAATGTTTTATTTTTTGCAGTTTACTTTCAGTATAAGTTTCTTCATCTTCATCTACAATTTTATGATATTTCGGACAAAGTAAAATTAAATTATCGAAAATATCATAATTAAGCATCTCTCGATGACGCGGACCATTTTGTTTACTGCTAACAATATGACATTCTTCCACAATAATATGGTTGCTATTTTGCGATTTCAGAACTAATGGACAAGAGCATATAGCACATTTGTTACCAGACAGCGCCCATAACATCTTGCGATCTTTGGCAGAAATGCTCATTTCTTAACCTCAAATCGTTGCGCCAACAGATTAAAACTCGACGATGTTTGTATCTGTTCGACAGGAATATATAAGTGTTTCCACGGTTTCAAGTCATGAGCTTCACAATAGAGTATAGCCAGCTAACATTATCTCACCGCACGCATTTTTTTGCTTTGTTTTCTTCAGAGTCAAATCTATCTTTTCCTTTCACTTCAACAAGATACATCATGTCCGCTGTTTCCACAACAAAATCTGTCTCATAGCGTTGTCCATGACCATAGAACAGATTAAACTGTTTGGGCGCAGGACGCAACCACCTCTTCACTTCGGGACTACTTTCGCACACAATAGCAAAATCTCTTTCTTTGCTGGAATCGAACTTGTATTCCGGATGTAACGCTTTCTTAAAACCTGTAAAAACGTGTTTTGGCACTTCGGCATCATTCATGGGTTCATATAACGACACCGACTTTTCTCCTGTTTTCCGGATAATGTTTGGAGCATAAATATAGTAACTTACTCCTGTAATTTGCTCGATTATATTTGGTTCAGAGCTTACAAAATGCTTCCTCATTTGAGCATAGAGTTTATTCGCTATATCTTTTTTGTAATACATTACGACATTCTTGATCTCATCGGCTGTGAATTTCGTAGCAAAATAGTCCATAAGTGAAGTCAAAAGTTCATACAGTAAGTCACTATGCTCGTCATAATCTATTTCTGGCTTATCGCGTAATTCGTTTACCAAGACTTTCAGCGGATTACTTGCTTTGAAGTCAAGCATTGTTCCACTTATCACATTTGATTCGTCGTTCTTTACAAGGTTACGATACTCTATTTCGTTGAGAATAGGAACATAGCTATAAAATCAGAGAATTCCAACACAAACGGCTCAAATCTATAATTTGTTTTCAAGTCTTGCTTTACTTTAATTTGCGGAATTGGCATCGTCTCCGTCTCAATAATCCGTTGCTTATTCAGCTCCTCGCCAGTAAAGCGACGCACGATGTCTGTAAAATCTTTACGCCTTGAAACAAGTTCTCCTAAGTCAACCGCTTCGGTTGCTTGTTGCACTATAGTTTCCGTTTTAATTCCCCACAAACCCTCTTTGCCCACAACTCGATAATGCTCTATAAGCGAATCGGTTGCAATTTTCACTACATCGGCAATCGCTTTTACTTCCTGCGCATCAAAACCTTCAGCTTGCAAAGACGCACCCAGATCGAATACGCTTTGTTGAATCATTGTTTTGTAATTCGGTTCAATGCTTGCTGATTCTGCTGTTTCGATATCTTCCGCGTAAATGATATTACCACGTTTTAATAGACTGTCGGGCTTGTTCGCCTCATCAATTATCTGTTGAAATTTGTCGTGCGCGGTGATAACAAGCATATCCACTTCTTGATCATCGGTTCGCTTACCGTATGGAAACCGAAGCCCGCGTCCTATAGTCTGCTCGCGCAAGGTTTAGCTTGCTGCAGTACGTAGCGGAATTATAGTATAAAGGTTATTTACGTCCCAATCTTCTTTTAGAATATTAACGTGTATGACAATTTCAACAGGATTATTGTAATCCTCTACTGCCAAAAGTTTTTGCACATTTTCTTCGCGTTCCGAGCCTTTTTGATTACTATGTACGATGATAGTTTTATCGTTGTACTTGCCGCCGGAAAAATCTTCTGATGTTATATACTGTAATGTGCTTTTAGCATGTTCCGTGTTCTGACATACGACCAATACAAACGGCTTAAAGAGGCGTTTTTTCGCTATTCATCGCATAAGACTGTAACGCTACTTTTACTCGCTCGTGATGCTTTACTCCATCTGTTAGCATCATTTTGTCTAAATCATCTTTATCGAAGTTATATATGTCAATATCTCGGCTAGTCATTGCAAAAGGAATCTTTGTATAACCGTCGCAGATAGCTGATGATAGTGGATATTCATATACTACATTCTTAAACTTCACTGCTTTTGTGCTTGGTTCTACCTGAGGCGTTGCCGTAAGTTCCAAGCCAAGAACGGGGTTTAATTCATTGATTGCAGCCAACCCTCTATCTGCACGGTAGTAGTGCGACTCATCCATTATAATCACAAGGTCATCGCGCGATGCTAAAAAGTCAAAGTAACTTGCGCCTAAGTATTCGGAAAGGTTGCGTATTTTACCAAGCTCACGATTGAACTTTGATATATTAAACACGTTGATTGTGACATCAGAAAAACCGCCCATAAGTCCTTTTTCTGCATAGTTTTCTCCCGTGATAATATTAGGCGGTAATTGTGCAAAGCAGCCTATTCCGCGAAAAACATATTTTTCACTTGACGGTTCGCCCAAGTCTTTTTTGAGCTTTTCATAAATGGTAAGATAAGACGCAACTATGAAAAAGTTTTTTATTCCTTTTTGTGTATAGAGATAGGTTATGAACGCACCCATTAGTCGTGTTTTACCAACACCTGTTGCAAGCGCAAAAGTGAGACTCATAAAGTCACGCTCAAAATTCGTGCAAGTCGGAAACAAATCATGTACTATCTGAATAGCGCGTTCCAGGCCCTGCGTTTTTTGTAAATCTATTTCGTCTAAAATATCATCGAGTATTTTCAGACTTCTCTTTTGCGGAGGGCGCAAGCTCATACAACCGCTTATGTAATTTACATCGTATTCGGGATATAAAATTCTCATAATTAATCCTTACCTATATTGACCGATTTCTTGGACTTTAATATAGTGGCATAGAAGCGGAGCGCAACTAAAAGAATCTGAATATCGGAAGTCTCTATACATTCCATTATTGCATTGATTTTCTAATTCACGATAGGCTAAAATAAAATCTTCAAAGTTCTCAAAGTTAAATAGGGGCAAAATATTTATTGTAAATTCTTTAGACATAAGTTTAAGTGCCCATGGGCGTAATACATTTTTTGTGCATAAATATATGTTCTAGGAAACCAAAAAAACTTTTATCCTGTCGATTTTCCAAAAACAGAATAATTAAAGCATAAAATGTCTGCCAAGACGAAATCTTCGATTGAAAAATATTCAGCAAAAATATCCTCTATCCACAAAGCGCCGGTGCCAGTTATATAAAGCTTGCCATCTCGTTCCCTCATTGCCTCATCGAGAGTCTGCTGATATCCAAAGTGGAAAACATCAAAAGCCATGGCCGTTCGATTCGACTGAAAATCAAAATAAGTCTTCCCCAATAAGTAGCCCGCATTTTCAAACATATCATTCTTTATGTAATATGCAATCGTATAAATAATTCATGCAATAAAATCATCTTTATTTCGGCATATTGTTCTATATGATCATAGTGCTTGTTTAAGACATTTTCCAAGAAAGCGGCAATAAGTTTTTCGGAATCGTCAACATATATTGCAATCGTTAGCAACCGCAAATATTCATCGCGAATTACCATTGTATCTTTATATTTATTTATATAGTTTTTAGAAAAATAAGAGCCATTAACAATATCATTAGTACAAAACAGCGTAATTTTTTTACAAATTTCATCCAGCGTTTGTTTGTATTCAAGTTTTTGCATTTTGCTGTCTTTTTGTTGTTTTATTGAATTAAATTCGATTTGCTTATTTACAGGGAAAGTTACTTCTTGAGTAACCCAATCCGGAATAGAGCCAAGCTCCGGTTTTCTATATACAGTTTCTCCAACAAGAGTTTTTACTAATAAACAAAACTCTTCGTCATAATTTTTAGAATCACTTAAATCAACATAATATGTGGATCCGAGATATGCAGGTTTATATATTTCTCCATTTTCACCTCTTTCTAAAATAACCGGTATGAACTTTGTTTGTGTGACTTTGTTATAAATGTCTTTTGAAATGATTTGCGTCTCTTTACCGACACCACATTCACGTTTGTCTGCTTTCTCTTTATATGTTTTGTTTAACAGCAAAAGCACATTAGTAACAGTTTCATCATTAACACATCGTTCCATAAAATAATTCAATTCATTTCCTGGTTTTGTTTCAAACTTATCAAATAAAACTTCTATACCGATATTTTGCAGTTCAGCGGCAAAAGAAGCTACTTTATTAGTGTAAATATCTGATGTCCACGCATAAGAAATAAACACCTTTGGATGTGCAATTTTAGGCGTTCTCATTATTATTCATCCCCAGATACATTAGGCACGTCGATTATATTCAGATTGTAATTGTCTTTACCAAACTCGCAACGGTCAAGTAATACTTGGGGTATCTTTTTGATTTTTATATTTTTAAACAGCTTGTCCGCGCCACTGTCATAGCTGCGGCACGCAATAATGAGGAATTCTCCATCCTGCATTTCACTTGCGATAGACGACAGGAGTGCAGAAGTTATATGCGTAGTAGTAGTGAATATGTAGGCGTTTTCATTCCTGCCTTGTTTCCAAAAGTAATTTTCGTCAGGCGCGTATGTAAAACCTTCGTGTAATGCCATAGCCGCCGCAAGCATTTCTGCGTTATATTCTTTATTGATTATAGGATTACCGAATTTATCTTCGACAACAAGAGATGGCGCAAGCTCGTAAAACCGATAACCGCCACCACCTTGCCAATTAGCGGATTTGGTTATGCCGCCCTTATCTTCTCCAGATATAACTTTATCCAAACGAACTTTACAATGCGTATAAGCGTGGTCGCCCATTTCTATACCGATATATCTGCGTCCCATCTTATGCTCGACAGCAGCAGTAGTGCCTGAACCTAAGAAACTGTCAAGCACGAGGTCGCCTGCATTGCTTCCTAATGTTAAAATTTGTTGAATTAACCTTTCAGGTTTAGGGGTTGCAAAAATATTTTTGGGATCGACATTCTTTACTTTTTTTTTTGCTTCTTGGTTATCGCCAATTTCCTCGAGCAACCATAAAGTTGTTGGAACAAAACCATCTTGAACTTCTGTTAAAAATCTTTTATAGCGCGGCACATTATCTCCGTGTTCGCCAAACCATATTCGATTCTCTTGTATCAGAACTTCAAATTTTTCTTTTGAAAAACGCCAACTTGTGCCAGCCGGCGGCAATATTTTTCTTCCACTCGGAGTAGTAATTTCGTAAATATTTTTTTCATTAGGTGTTTTTGCGTGGCAAGGACCCGATGCCCAAACTCCTCTCGGATCGTTGTCGGAATTAGAATATCCTTTGGTGCTATCTTCGGGGCGTGGCAATAAATTGGGTTCCCAATTTATTTGACTTTCGCGTAAACTAAAACATAATCGTGAGTATCAGAAAACCAACGTGCATCATTGCTTCGAGTTCCTTTCTTTTGTCAAATTACCGAACAAACAAAATTACTCCTACCAAAAATCTCATCACATACAACTTTTAAGTAATCACGTTCGTCATCGTCAATACTAATCCACATTGAACCGTTATTGTCCAATAGGTTGTATAATGCCTTGATTCTAGCACGCATCAAGTTTAACCAAATACTATGTTCCAAGTTGTCATCATAATGCGAAAAAGCCGAGCCGGTGTTATACGGCGGATCGATTATATGCACTTGACTTGTCCCGCATATTTGCTTTCTAACGCTTTCAAAGCAAGCAAATTGTCACCGTGGATAAGCTTGTTTTCGGTGTTTATATCCATTTTTGCATTACTCAATTCTTGATTTTCTATTAAGATTCTCGGCTCAATTTTCAATTCGTTTTCTTTGCCTATCCAGGTAAGTTCCACTTATACGCCATTTATTACTCCTGTAAAAAGTGATTCTAGCTTATAGAACTTATATAGTATATAGCATAAAATGCCGAAAATCGCAAGGGAAACATTTATCGCGTAAGTTCATAATTTTTGCCCACTGACACATTTGCAAGCGTTAACAAAAATCGGGTTTCCCGATTGTTCCGACTCGGCGAAAGCCGAGCGACCACAAAGCCAAAAATTCACGAATTTTGGGTTTGTCTTAACCTCGTAAGATGTCCGTGGGGACACTTTTGGGCAGACGGTTTTTACGCCGTCTGCCGTGTCCTTGCTTCTATTGGGGTATTTCGACCGCACCTATGAAATTATATATTATCTTGACTGCTTGGGTTTTGGTTTTGCCGACACGCACCTTTTCTCCTACTTCTATCCTATCTACAAAGGAATGTAGTATTTCCGGAGTAAGCTCTTCCAAGTTTATGTAGTATCGAAGTGTGCTAATAAACCTTTCAAGATTAGCACTGTCTTCCGCTACGGAATTGATGCTTGCTTCTAGCGTAGCTATTCGCTCTTTCAACTGCCTTTGCTCGTTTTCGTACGAAGCCGCAAGCTCATCATATCTTTCATCGGTTATGCGTCCGAGCGCATTGTGTTCGTATAACTTACGCAGTATCGCACTTAATTCGTTTTGCCGAATATACGCTTTGGATACCTCCGTCTTGGCCGCTGCCGTCAGCTTCAGCTTTTCCCTTTGAGAACAGTTGAGATACCTTTCCACAAACTCATTTTCGTGCGATGCCACATACTTGCTTATCTTACGCAAATCGTTTAGCACGACTTGTTCCAATACGTCGATGCGTATTCTGTGCAAAGTGCAAGCACCCTTCTTCTGCTTCCTATACTTAGAACAAACCAAGTAATTCTTCTCTTTATTGTACGAATTGTGGTGTACATTCATCTGCGATCCGCAATCGGCACAGAACACCTGACAAACATATTCTTAGGCTTTTGGGGACGCACAAGTGTCTTGATTCTCGGCTACGCTGGGCATACTCTTCTACCATTGTTGCGCATTCATCTGACAAGCTCGAAAGTTTCCTTGTCTATAATAGCTTCCTGCGTGTTTTCAAAGATATCCCATTGGTCACGCGGTACAACGATTTGTTCTTTTGACTTATACGACGTCTTCTTGGTCTTGGAATTGACCGTACCGCCCATATAATCGTACTTGTCTAAAATCTGGTAAATCGTCGTCGAGTTCCATATTGTCGGGTTCCATGTTCTACTGCGTACAGGCAATCCATTCTTTTCGTTGTGCATATGTGGCGTATCAATATGATTCTCCGTCAGAATCTTAGCGATTTCTATTGCACCTTTACCCTCTATGAGCAGTCTGAAAATCTCTTTAACCATTTTAGCTGCACCAACACATCACAACATATATGACTTTTTCAAGTTAAATCGGTCTATTTAGTGGGTCTGTGCAATTTTTTTGGTTAACCAGCCCCATTTTCAAAACAGATCATTCTCATTTTTTTAGACTTTTTTGCAAATATTCATTATTCTTTCTACCACGAAAAAGGAAGTCCGTTGGGTTCAGACTTCCCTTAACCGTTTATTAAGTTTAATTCGTCCTCTAAATATAGGCCACGAGAACATAGAAATTATTACTAAAAATAAAATTTAATTAAGCCTTTTTAAGTTCCTGCCGCCTCTTTCTTTGCATGAATCGTATCATTTCCGAAATACCTCATTCATGCATGAGGACCATCGATGTATCCAAAGGTAATTTTATCAGGCTCTCTTCCAATGGAAGTTGCGATACGTTGTTTTTAAATAGTCGGCATTGATATGTGGATCAATCAGCTTCGGCAGAGAAAGAACCATTCCGCCTGCTACCGGTTGCAACGAGCCATTCACTCTTTGATATTCCGTTACTGTCCAACCTGTGGGATTAAGAAATACGATTCCATTACGGCAACCGCTTGATTCAAAGGCTAACGGAGCTATATCGGTGACGTTGGCGCCAATGATTACCTCTTGCAGAGACAAACACCCACCGAAGGCATCCTCTCCTATACTTTCTACGGAATCGGGAATTACGATTTTTTCAAGACCGTCACAGTTCATAAATGCACCGGGGGCGATTGATTTTACACCGTCGGGAATGACACTACTATTGCACCCATTTAACAACGTGCCGGTTTCTCTTTCTATCAAACAATTCCCGTCGCTGTAATATTTTTGATTGCTGCGTGATACTTTAATCGTTTTAAGCGCGCTATCGGCGCCGCCAATGCGCAAAGGACCTGTTTTAGTAAGCCCTTTACCTATCGTTATGCTTTCCAATCGGTCGCAGTGGTCAAAAACGAATTCACCAAGCTCTTTTACGGAATCCGGGATTTTAATACTTTTCAGCGAGTAACACCCACTAAAAGCGCGGTCGCCAATCGATTCCAACTTTGAAGGCAGCGTTATCTCTTTGAGGTTTATGTTGTCGCAAAATGCGAACGCGGCAATTTTTTTAACGCCTTCCGGAATGTAAATCTTCTCTGCCTCGCCGTAAGCATATTCGTCCGCCCGGAACGCCCTATATCCGATTTCCGTTACGCTGTCGGGAATCACTACGTGCTTGTCATTCCCCAAGTATTTTACCAATACGCCGTTTTGAATGTCAAAATCCACAAGCTTTTGTTTGTACCAGCAATCCTTTACACCGCAGTCGCCGCACCTTGCGTTATCCGCACAACATTTAAAATATCTCTCGCCCGAAGCGCAATATTGCCACAATATCGAATCGACTTCGATTTGTGTCAAACCATATCCCTGCGCGATTTCCCGACAGATATCTAATGTTTCCACCTCGCCTGCGGGATACTCATTTGAGCGACCCCATCTTGCAATAATTCTTCGCAAATGTCTGTCCGGCTTTACAATATCCACGCCCATATTTTTGAGATACTCGGCGACCAACGCGATGCCCATACAGTCGAGCTTGTATTTGCCCTCTCCCTTTTTCGCATTTGTGGGCAAGGCCAAATCTTTTAACAGATCGTCTCGGGAGGTCTCGTTAAAGTATTTGTCGATACTACCGTGATCATTAGCGATCCGCTTTAATGTATCGATATTACCCGGCAATGCGCGCATTTGAGAATTTATGCTGATGTTGCCGCATCCGAGTTTTTTTATTTCTTCTGCAAAGTAATCGGGAGACGGGGGCTTTCTTATGTAATCCTCAGCGTAATCACTGAAAAGTTTATCGATTTTAGGCAGCTGTTCTTTTACCGGGTCCCATTCGCGCATATTGGAGAGCATGGAATACACCATACCTTGAATATGCTCGCTTAACGAAAATTCTTTGCCGGCTTTTCGATCACGGTGTCTTTGCAGTGTCTCTTGATAGTCTTTTGTGTAGGGATGATTCGCTTGCACCATCGTGTCGATAATCTGTTGAAATTCGGGATAACTCATTTTTTTCTCCTTATTGTTTTGTTATTATACCATATTACGCAATTTTGTCAATACTAAATACAATATAAATGTTGGGCAATCATTTCACAACACATTACTTTTTATATTGCTGTTCCCATTTTGTACACGACGCCATAGGCTGCATTTCCGCCAAATTAAATACTCCGCCGTAGCATTTACATTTTTGATTGCTCTCAAATTCGACATAGTTCAAAAACGGATCGGCAGGTCGCCTGCTTCCGCCCCATCTTGCACAAGTTGCGCAATTTTTCCAGTTTGAAGGTAATCTTTGATTCATGATATTTCTCCTTTACTATTAGAATATTTATAGTGATTAGATCCGTCCGAAACAAACCTAACGGACTTTATTAAGTTTTTCTCTGTCAAGTCGAATTGATTGATGATAAAACTCTGTATCTCTTGACAGTTGATATCCGGGTTTAAATACACGGTTGCTTTTGCGTTTCTTATCTCCACACGCCCACGCGGATAATAATCGAACGGCTTGTTTGATGTCAAGTCTTTAGGCAAAATCTCCCAAAGCTTTTTATGATTGTAGTTGCTCTCGTCCTTTGAATTGAGCGGATATTCGGTCTCCCCGATTACATTCCCGTTGATGTCGCACGGAATGCGAAACACATGCCGTCGGCCGTCTGCTATCCAAAAAACTCCTTTATATAAACTCATTTTATCTGCACATCCTCGCCCATAAACGCCATGGCGGATTCCAGCCGAGCGGCTTGCGCCGCCGTTATTTCCTTCGGTTTTTCAACGTATTTCAGCTTGGTGTTTAATCTCAGCCATCCCAAAGCCTTGAGCTCTTGCGCCGAAGAATTTATCAGCACCCAAAATTCCGCATGCCCATTTTGGAGTACGCTCAAATTCAACATTCTGCCGTCCGGCAAAATGTACATTGCGCCGTAAGCAACCGAATCCGTTTCAAAAGTTTTAATAATATCTTCAACTTCTTTCACAAAAAATTACCTCTATAGGTTTATTAAGCTTTTTAAGTTCATCAATATTCCTTGCCGTGCCTCTACTCACGCCGTTCCAAATCATAAGCCCGCAATCGGCGTCGCGTATCATTCTATCGTCCTTTAATCGGTAAAAATCATAGCCGGATAGTTCGGTATTGCCCAGCGCGATTACTTGCCAGTCGCCTGCATTATGTCTCGGCGACATTCCGCTGCAATAAACGGTGACATTACCCACCCCAAGTCCAAACAGATATTTTTGTGCCGCAAAATCCACGCCGTGACAATCGCCGACAAGAAAAGAATATCCGCGCTTTATATACTCGTCGATTTTGCGCAAAGCACAATCGGGTATTCTTCCTATATTTTTACTGCCTCCCACAAAGACTTTCATACAATTTCCTCTGTAACGTACTTAAAAGGCACCTGTTCGGTCTGCCACACATTGTTAGCCGAAAGAAGAAAAACATAGCCGTCACAATACATTTGCCGTGCGTCGATTTTTAACACAACCGCTTTCCCGTGACGCGAACCAACCTTCAACGCAGTTTGAATATCTTTGGAAAGATGAACATAATTACGGCTTTGCTTTATAATTCCGTTCACTCTTATGCTTTCGATATACTTGTCCGCTGTGCCGTGATAGAGAGTGTCCGGCGGAGGCAAGACCTTCATTTCAACATCGACTTTTACCGAATGCCCTTGATTGGCGCGAATTTTGGTGTGGCCATCATTAAAAGCAAATCGGCGCTTCTTGTCCGAAACTACGATCTCTTCCAACATTTGCATATCGACAAATCTACCCGTTTTGCAAACGCCGTCTATCAAAGCACTTACGTCCGCCCAACCGTGTTCGTCTAATTCAATTCCTACCGCGGAGGGATTGTGGCGTAAAATATATGCGATAAATTTACTTATTTTCTTCATTTTTCTGACCAACATTGATTAGATGATTGTCATGGTAAACTATTCCTCTTCGGACTGAGAGCGAAGTTCGGATAATACTTTGTCGCGCTCGCTCTCCAATTCCATTACCTGACTTTTGTACTCGGACGGCGCTTTGATCTGCCTTTCGGCATCAGCTTTTTCATTCAGCCTACTTTGCAGCGTATCGTATATTTTTTTCGTATATTCGTCGATTTTGGCAAAAAAGTTACTTAGCCTTGTAACGTTACCGCTGAGGCTGTCCCCCACTTCAACAGGATAAACAACGCCGTTTCTGCGGAACATTATAAACGGCTTCTTTTCAGACTGACGTGCAGGCGCGGCGGCATGAAAGCCGTAAATAGTAAACAGCTCTCTATCGGGTACGACAATACTTGATTGGGTGATATTCTCACACTTTACTTTCAACTCCTCTCTCGAAATTGTCAATCCGTTTACATATTTTCCGTTTTGCACGGAACGCTCGTATTTATTTCGATATTCGTCAATTTCTTCTGCCATCTGCGGTAAAGCGTTCTCCAGCATTTTCTTATGCTCGCATTCACGCAAGTATAAAATCCTAGCGCTACGCAATTCATTTTCTTTTTCGGCAAGAATTTTCATTTTTGGCTCGGACAGCGCCAATGCCTTTACTTCGGCATACGAAAGCACGTTGTCCTCAAGGTCTGACGCCGACCGAATATTAGCCGTGCCATTTAGAAACTGCGAAATAAAACGCTGCTTTGTTTCGAGAATTTGCCACGAATATGCGTCAAAGCTTCCCTCGCAAATGTACCGAAAAATCAAAACCTCTTTGTTCTCGTTGCCGCGGCGCAAAATCCTACCCTCGCGCTGCACCATATCCGCCGGCCGCCACGGAACGTCAAGGTGATGAATCGCTTTAAGTTTTGTCTGCACATTGGCGCCGATTCCAAGCTTGAATGTAGAACCTATTAAAACGCGCACCATGCCGCGGTTAACGCTCTCATACAGTTTTAGCCTGCTTTCTTCCGATTTACAACTGTGAACAAAAGCTATTTCATTTTCCTTAATGCCGTTCTTTATTAATTGCGACTTTAATTCTCGGTAAATGCTGAAATCGTTGCCCTTAGGCGTAGAATAATCGCAAAAAATAAGTTGTGAACAGCCGCGGTACTTTTCATAAATATGACAAACGTTTTGAACACACCTAAATACTTTACTCGTATCGTCGTACGGCTGCACTTGCCCCACAAGCGTTAAATCAAGTGCCGCAAGTCTTCCGTCGACTGTGATTTTAAGCATATTGTCTTTAGCGCGATCTACCTCTTTGCTTCGCACACGCTCAGACCTTCCGCACAAATCTTGCATATATGCCTTCAGATTATCGTTTGCCGTCAGTACTTCGTCGGTATAATCGTCCAGTAGCGGCAAATCCTCGTCACTGTTGGCGTAGAACACCGTGCTTTCAAACAGCAATTTGCTCAGCTCGGGAAGGTTGAAAAATTTGACAAACCGCCTTACAAAACGGAATTTGGACGTATCTACATCTATTTCGCACACCTGTTCCGGACGGGCAAATGTTTTTACCCAGTTGTCAAAACGGTCGAGCCGGCGTTCGCGCAGCAGCTCGAATTGCAGGTACATCTGCATAGCGTAAACATCGGATAGCGAATTGCAAACAGGCGTGCCGGTAGCAAACACCACCCCTCGCCCTCCGTTTGCTTTTTGCACACACCTCACTTTTTCGAGCAAATCCAAACACTTGTCCGAGCCTTTTGTGTTTATGCCGCGCAAGTTTTTTAATGCGGTCTTGATGGGAATGTTTTTAAAGTTGTGTGCCTCGTCCACAAACAAAGTGTTTATCCCCAGGCTGTCAAAGGTGATTTCGCTGACCGGCGATTTAATTGTGTCCATCAACTGCCCGAAAAGCCCGGTAAGATACTTTTTTTCACGCTCAAGAGGTGCTTGTCCCCAATGCCACACCCCGTCGCCGTGAATTGACTTTATAGCATTATCTATTTCCGACAATTTTTCGTGTAGTGAGGTGGCGACATATTCTGAGGACAAGTTTATCATTTCGAAGCAACTGTATGCCATAATGATTCCATCGTAATCGCCGTCTCTGATTTGACTTAAGACTTTACTTCGCATCTCCGGCTTGAAGGTCCGAGGCTCTACCGTAATGGTTTTTGCATTCGGATACAGTGTGGAAAACATATATTCCCACTGTCCGACGATATTATTCGGTACTACAAAAAGATTTTTGCGAGATAGTCCGCTTTGGCGCATTTGCATTGCGGCGGCTATCATTATATAAGTTTTTCCCGCTCCCACATCGAATGCAAGCAGCGTGTTGGGCGTTGAAATTATTTTTTGTACGGCGTCTTTTTGGTACGAACGCAGCGCAATATCACTGCTCATGCCGGAAAAAGACAACGTCGATCCGTCGTACTTTTGGGTGCCGAGACTTGCAAACATGGAGTTGTACGCTCCCTCCACTTCCCAGATGCGATCTTCGTCTTGCCATAACCATTGCTTAAACCTTTCACAGATAAGCGCCTGCTTTTCAAGCGCTGCCAGTGTGTCCGCTTCGTTGTATGTGTTTCCGTCGTAAAGCTTTATTTCACGAAGGTTAAGTGTGGCCTCGATTATGTACAGTGCGTTATACCGTTTAATCCCGTATTTTTCCTCAGCAAGTTGATTACCGCTCATATAATTTTTATAGTCTATAAACCAGTTCCCCGTAACGCGTTCTGTATGCACAATCTTATTGTTGTGAGAAAGTGTAGAACGCATATACGAAGACACGCCGTTTGGCAAATCGAGCAAATCCCAAACAAACTCATTTATAATGTCGCTCGAAATCCACGGCACTCCTAAAGACGCTTCTATGTCCTTGTACGTAATCTCGTGCAGGGGGCGGTTTATTTGCATATCCGATACTAAATTATTCTTTTTTTCACTCAACGCTTTTGCGCGAGCATAAAGCGCAATCCACTTATCAAGCGTAAATGCTGAAAAATCCTGTTCGGAAAGTCCGTCCAACAATTCCATATCTACATAGTTAGGATCGTCCTCGTCATTATCCAAAAGCGAGTAGTCACGCCCCTTCAATTCGGTTGATATTTGCGCTTTCAACTTGCTTGTCGGCACTTTTTCAATAAGCTTGTTTATTATATATCCCTTACTTTTAAGCGCATACATTGGCAGCTTGTTTTCAATCAACAGATTTTTAAGCTCGATTTTCCACAGAATAGCAAGCTGTCGGCTACATACCGCACTGCGATTTAGCTTTGCTTTACGCACCATGCTCACGCTATCGGCGGTGATCGCAATAATACCCCAATGCGCCGGTATTTTGGCAGTAGCGCTGTTTAAATGCGATTTGCCCACGACTAGATAGTTTTTATCAAAAAAAATGTCGTATGCTTTGACTTGAGCGTCAAGCCTTTCGTAATTATCCAAATCGCTCTTAATCTCAAAACCTATCAATTTGTCTGTTACAGCCATAACGTCACAAACCGACGGACCTATTTTCTTTTCGAAAAAAATTCTTATATCACTTTCGTCAGTTCTCAAGTAACTTTCCAAAATAAGACGTACTTCTTGCGCATTCATAAATATGCATTCTCCGCTATGATACTTATAATTATATGTTATCTTACGTCCCGAAAAAAGGATTCCGTTATATCCGCTTCAAATGACTTATAGCCGTAAAATCTAACTTTATTTCTTGGGTGTAGAGCGCCTATGCGGTCTGACACTTGTTCCGCTCTTTTTCTCGTAGCCGTGAACGGTGACAATTTTTTTGCCTGATTTGGTCTTTGCCATTTTAATTTTCCTCCGTATATTGTGAAAGTGATTCGTTTAACTTTTGGATGTATTGCTCTCTGACATATTTCGGTGACTCAATGCGCATTTCCGCGCCGTGAGACGCTACCCACCCGTAAAAAACATCGTTTAAGTTGACTTCGACCGCCGCGAAGAATCTGCCCGACTTGTTCTCTCGTATTTCAACGCCGAAGCTGAACTTATCGAAAATTTCGCCAATATGCTCGCGGTCAAATGTAAGCACCACTCTTTCGGCTTTCGTATTCCACATATCCGATGCGGCCAGTATGTTTTTTAGTTTACCTTCGACAAACTCTTTTTCCAAGTCAGTATGTATAATGTTGTCGTCCGTTTCAACCAAATCTGTTATATGATCTACTCGAAATGAGTTTAGCTCAGTATACTTTTCCGAATGACAAACCAAATAATAATATCCGCCGTTAAAAACAAGTCCGACAGGATTACGGATATACCGCTCGCCGTTTTTACCGTATTCACGTTCGCCGGTTGGTCCGAGTATAAAATACTTAAACGACACTTTTTTGTCGTTTTCTATTGCGCGGTTGATTCGTTCGACAGTAAGGAATACCTCGTCGTTACGGTGTTTTGCTTTATCAAAAGATAACACCTTTTTGGCAAGAAGTTCCGCCCTGTGCGAACCTGCGAGCATAGACAGTACATAGCAAATATCTTCGGTTTGCTGCTTTGTGAGCGCCGAAGTCGACTGCGTCACATCCATCAGAAAGCGAATTTGACCGATATTAAGCTCACGCGCAGCAAGATAATATTTGCGTCCGACTTTTTGAATGTCGTAGCCGTATTCCTTGAGTAGCGTGATGTCGGAGTAAACCGTCTTGCGCTCACACGCTATTCCTTGTCCGGCAAGTTCTGCGATAATTTCATTGGTACCAACCGGATGATTTTCGTCGCTCTCCATCCTAAGATACTCATAAAGACGCAAAAGCTTAATTTTTTGTTTCTCGCTTTTTGCCATTTCTAACTCCTCGCTTTGTTATTTACATATTCATTTTAGCACAATAAAACGGACCCGTCAATGCCAAACTGTCCGCTTTATTGTACACTTATAAAATATGACTATATAGTTATTAATAAATATTTAAGAACTTGCTATTTGCATTATTGTTAAATTGTGTCCCCAAGAACATCGACTGCTTGGGCATCGGTAAAATGTTTTTAACATACAAAAAGCACCCTCGAACTTTCGGGTTCAAATTGGGTGCTCTTGGTGAGCTGGTGGTAACCTAAAACGAATGCTATGTCCCCTTAGTCAAAGCATCATTTATTCTTCTGTTTCTGCTTCTTACAAAAGCCAATTCGTTTGATATCCACTGTTTATACTCTACGACACTTTTTGGTAAGGGATTTTCATTAAAATCACCCTCGCCTAACCAGAACTTTGTAGAACGGTAATCAGATGACACACAGTCTTGTAAATAAAAGAAATCTATATATCCCTTAAAATTAACGAAAAGATTAAAGAAATCCTTATTTTTATCTAATACACTAAAAAGCGGGCTAAACTCGCCAAGATAATACTTTCTAATACATTCAATAGTTAAATCCCACCTATCTCTTATAAATGGATGGCACCCACGCGATTGGTTGATTCCACCCATCATCTTGGGAAAAATGATTTCTCCTCTAATAGTATAGCTCTCTGCCATATAGTTTTCGATATATTTATGCCAATTAGAAACTGATTTCGCAACCTGTTCAAGCATATTTCTATATTTACGATAGCGAAAACTTGTAACTATACTATCGCTTCCAAAACGATAGTTTTGCCAAGTTAAATAGTATGCTCTCTTACCTTTTGATAGTAGCATATTATCCCCATTAGGCAAGCGTTTAGACCATAATAGTCTTTGATACTCTTGCAGAGTTTTACTTTCTCTATCGGGATCATGAACTGAACCACCCAATATGCTGTCATTATCCCAAAAACTGTCCCAATAATTAGGTGTATCTTGTGTGAAACTATAACTTATATCAATCGTGTTTTCCATAATCAATATGCATAAATACTATTTATTGTTTAATGCGCGCTTTTTTTGCATCAACAGCTTTCGCGACATAAACCGCCGCACGTGAAATTACGATTTTGCAAACAAAACTTTAATTTGCGTTATAAGATTGATTTGTAACTCATCATCGGACAAATCATCATAAAATTTATAAACCGGTAACTCTCCTGTTTGAATAGTAAATAAGGCGAGAGTTTTCAGAATCATATCACCATATTTTGCTTTATTCTCTTTTATTCTTGATATTATAGCGTTTCTATCTAATGGGTCTTTTTTCAAATCCCGAATAGAGTCTATAATGTCTTTTTGCATTTCTGTAAGATTCAGTTTGCTTTCCAGTACTTCCAAGATAGAATCAACCATTTTGTCGTTTATCATAATATATCCTTGTTAATAAAAATTCAAATGAAAAGAATAAGAACCTAAAACTCTACTTTTATAGGTTCGTTTTAGGTTCTTACTGGCGGAACGCAAGCACCCGAATTTGAACTTTTTATGAATAAACATATGCTTGTGATTCATTTACATTTGTAGTTTTCCTATCTCAACTATCATAAGATATTTTTAATATTCACCAACACTAAACTGTCCTTTAAATCCCAATCTTCTCAGTTTTATTTTTGTTCTTCGCATAAATTCTTTATTTTGTGAATCAAATTTTGTAAAATACCATGCTACATCTTCCGCTATTCTACTAATAATTAACTTAATATAAGGGATATCGGATGGACCATAACTAAATCCATAAGAATAAACCTCATTGATACTACTGTCGATTTTTTTAAAAAAGTCACTATACTTAGCAATCTGTTTTCGGGTGTCTTTATATAACATTTTAATGATATCATCCAAAAAATTTGAATTCAAAGAATTATAGCAATCTTCTTGATATGTAGAATCAATATTACTATGACCAAAAATAAGCTCTTGTCCCACTCTATTGTGTATATGTTTTATCCCTGATTTACCATATAAAATTTGAATTGTTTTTGTATAGTTAAATGTCATTATTTTTGCATCACATTTCAGTAACTCTTGGATAGTGTCTAACGGTTTGTAAACATAGTTTTCAATAGATCTCTCAATCTCTTTAATCCACGCACTTAACAAACTTTTCCACAATGACACACAACGCCCAAAAACTTCTGTTAATGCCATTATATACATTAAATACTCCGCCGCTGAACTATTATCTTCTTCAGGATCTTCTCGATGCTCATGCCTTGGGAATTTATCTTCAAAATTTATGTGAGAAAGGGATGCTTCAAAATTAGACCAATCCTCGCCATTGACATGATCAAGAGCGTAAATCAATAATTCAACCGATATACATTCTAAATCTTTTATTTCAGAGATATCGATAATCCGATTTCTATTTTGGTATGCCTCTAGATATTTCGCAATAAGATACTTTCTAAAATCATTATAGCTTGTTGGAATTTTATGCGCTAAATCAAATCCATTCCCTATAATAATTAATTTAGCCATCTTTATCCTCCTATTGCATTATAACATAATTCAGCAGGCAAGGACAGCCGACACCTCAAGTTTTACATAAATGAAGATCCAAAAAAATGTTCAACCGAGCATTTATTGAATTTAAAAAACAAAAGAACAATGAATAACATTAAGTATCAACAAAAAATTAAGAATGAACAATATCTCAAAAAATACACAGCATAATCTTATCGGAAAGGAAACTAGTAATGATACAAATAATTGATGCAATGAAATAAAAAATTTATTAATAAAAATGACCTTGATCTCTCAACGCACAATCAATTATCAAAATACAATCCTGATTTAAGCTCCATAACAGGATTCCTATGTGTGATCTGCAGTCTGCGATCCCTGCGATTATTTTCAGCTAGATTAACTGCGTAATCAATTCGACCACTAATGGTAGCATATTGTTCTAATACAATATAATCCATATTCTCTTGTAGTTTAGTTGGAAATGTGTTGAGATCAATATCGTTTTTATTATCTTGTCTATTCTCAAGCATAACTGCTATAATTCCCTTACGACTTTTTACATCGCCTTTTAATGCCGCATGTAATTCCCAATCAACATGCGGACGGGAAAATGTTTCCTTTCCAACTATACATAATAAAACATCACAATCATCAACTTTTGCACAAATTTGACTAGCTATGTTCTGATGCTTTAATCCATTAAAACTTGTGTTTTCATCGACTTCATAATAGTTATAATGACGCTCTCTCAACATAGATACAATTTTGTCTTTGTATTTTTTATCTGCGCGATGATAGCTTATGAATATCTTAGGTTTTCTCATAAAAACCTCATGTAAAATATACTAATAAGATAATTGATGCAGAGATCATTATTAATGATAAGTAAAACCAAAGTTCAGTTTTAGAAAATAAACATTTTCTCATAAAATTATTACCATTTTTAAATTGCGCTTGATTAGCATTCAGATCAAAGTCGATTTGATTTTCATCCATATCACGAATCTTATTATATAAAGCTCTATATCGCCTCTCCTGTAATAAATAGTAAGAGTCTAATACCCAAAACACAATTATTGGAAGTAGTACTATCAAACAAACCAATATGTTTGATCCGACAACACTACCAACCATGAGCAAACCTGATACTAGTGTTACTGCCCACCCTTTTAGCGAAAAAGAGTTTTTAGCCATTCGCACAATTATATTTTGAACGAACTCTAAATGCCTAATTTTATTATTCATTATACTATGCCTCCAGCCAATCTTTTAAAGGAGTTAAATGTTGAATACCATTTTTTGTAGTACATACATAATAACCTGCATCTACATAACCGCCCTCTATATAACGCTCACTACCGTCATATTCTGCTATTTGTGGGTATACTTCTAGATACTCACGCCCTTTGTATATTTCGTTTCTTTCTTGAAAAGGAAATATTGCAATATCATCGTAACAATACTTTTCAGCGTCCCCAAACCCTAACTCCCAATTACACCATTTAGACTCTATAGCGTTGTTTGAAGCTAATAAAATAAATTTGTCGCATTGTTTTATTCTTTGCTTTATGATCGAAGCTGTTGTGCCCGATGTTTTTTGTGGCATTGCCGAGTCTTTACTATCTATATAGCATTTAACATCATACGTTTTTTCTAAAAATCCTATAATATCTTGCAAATCACTTAAATCATCATGCTTATGAGAAATAAAAACTGTAACTCGCTTTTTATTAAGATAAGTGTAACTCTCGCATATTGATTGTCTTGCTTCAGTTAAATTATATTTCTTAAATTCACTAAAATCACCCGAGTAGAATATTTGTTTCATAGCTATCCCCCAGTGAAGATTATATCACATTGTTTTAAATAATTCAATATTTAGCGGACTTTTCATATAAAATATTCTAATGTTATTACTTACAATAACTTCTAATTAT
>JAFLTD010000289.1 GCA_022510625.1 Lachnospiraceae bacterium | reverse complement strand
CATCCTAAGATAAAGTTTGTGTTAAATTCTCCCATTTTTATTTCCTCCTTTTAGTATTAAAAATTTAAAAATGGTAATTTTGAGTTTAGTGCCTACTCTTCTGTCGTGCAGGCATCTGTGATGTATGTCATGGTCAACATACAAAATACATATGTCTGAATTGCTCCGGAGAACAAATCAAAGTACACGTGAAGCGCTGCCGGCCAGACAATCGCTATCTTCGAGAGCAGCCCGTACACGAGCGCGGTCATGACAGTTCCAGATAAAACGTTTGCAAACAAACGCAGCGATATAGAAACCGGAACAGCTACATCACCGATAATGTTGATCGGTGCCCAGAACGGCCACGGATCACACAGCCCTGCGATAACTCCTTTGACTTTCTGATGCTTAAACTTGTTGAAATGAATCAACGTAAACGTTATGAGTCCCAGCGCCAAGGTTACACCGTAGTCTGCAGTCGGCGGTCTTAAGCCGAACAGTCCCGAGATATTGCTTAGCAGAATAAAAATAAAGATGGTTCCGATATAATTGCGGAACTTAGGACTGAATTTGCCCATAACTCCGCCAATCATATTGTCCAGCATCTCCACGACGAGCTCCGCAACGTTCTGGAATGTGCCCGGAACATCCGAGGCGTGCTTGACAGCGCGGTTCGCCGCAATGCAGAAGCCGATGATCACAAGCATGACGATCAGAACACACACGTGCGTGGTAGTGATCCATACGGTCTGTCCAAACAATTCATAGGAGAAAACCCCGTGAATCATGAAGTCAATATCAGCACCCGCAGATAAAAGAATACCCTGTCCCATGCTATCACCTCCTCATTTTTTATATTTTAAATACTTTACTACGAATCTTACGCAGCCATGGGTTCATATACGCCGAAATCTTCATCCCCATATAACCGCAAAACATGAATATCGGGTTGGCGAAGTCCGTATAGATCAGTACGAACATAACTATCACCAACACCAAATACCGAACTAGATTGTTTGTAGCTACCGTCCTGGCTGCCTGCTTGGACACCTGATCCATTCCCCTGTCCAAAGACCACCACATATGTACAGCACCGGCGATAGCAAGTACGACTCCGATCCAGAGTCCCAGACTATAGGATACATTTCTCGAAAAAAAGAGCAATACAAGCTGAAAAATAATACCGTATAACAAAATACCCAAACACAAATCAAACAAAGTCGGATCAATTTTTTTCTTCATTCTCACTCTTTTCTTCCTTGTCACTCTGTCTCTTCGTGCTGCGCCTGCGTGTTTCCGCAGGGGTCTCATATATTCTCTTCGCAAACCTGAATACGTTGGTAAATCCCGCCAGTGCACCGACAAAAAAAAGCACTACCGTCCAAAAAGAAGTTCCGAGCTTCCGATCAAGGAACATCCCGGCAAAAGAACAAATAAAGATGGGAACAAGCATGTTGATACCAAACTGACTTATC
>JAFLTD010000288.1 GCA_022510625.1 Lachnospiraceae bacterium | reverse complement strand
GAGGCTGGGCGGTTACTTCTTTTTATCTGCCCGAAGAAAAAGGCCGATAATGCCGTTGATGACCAAACAAAGCTGTAACACTTCGGATGTGCTCATTGGGCAGCCCCCCTTTCCGAAGATCAGAGGGCAAGAAGCTGCCCCCTGTCAAGGGGACGCCCGCCTACCGTGTATGGCAGCGCTGAAAGATAATTCTTTCCTGCTGACAGCATATCACAGCAAGCGGCAAAAAGCAACAAAAACCCGTCCGGTGCTGGAGCGGTCATAGCTTGCTTTGCCGTCATGTCAGGGGCCGGGCGCATGGATCCGCGGCGCTGCGCTCGCTCCCCGTCCCGGATGGAGGGCACGGCCACCGTCCTGGTGTGGATCTGGATGTGCCCGAATCGGGCACAATGGGCAAATCCGACAGCGCTGTCGGATTTGGGACACTGAGCAAAAACGACAACGTTGTCGGATTTGGAGCGATCAACAAATCGGAAAGCGATTTCCGTTTTGGGGAGCTCCAGGAAATTCAGAATCGTTTCTGAATTTGAGATGCTGGGCAAATTCGTCAGTGCTGACGAATTTGAATACTTGCTCGATCTGCTCTAATGCTGGCCTCATGGAAGTGGAGCCGGGATTAATCATGGCATACTTGTTTAACTTCTTGTGCGCCATACACAAGAAGTACAAGACGTACAATATACATATGGACAGCAGGAGGGTACATAATGAAAGAAGGAACACTGGCCTATGATTGTGAGACTGGCCGCTATAACATGGTGGATGGCACAGGCCGGGTAATAGTTGACGGCCTTCATTGCGGCGATGTGCTCGATGTGTACGAGGCTGAATTGTACGCAGGGGATCCCGCCCGCCAAGAAGAAGCGGACCGGGAAAAGCGCTGGGTTTCTGCCCGGATAGAAGCCGACGATGATGACGCCTGGTTTCTGATTGTTAACGGGGAAACAAAGCTGTTTGAGAAGGATCCGGGGGATAGGGCGCTGCAAGGTATCATGGTGCGCGTCTGAGGGTGGTCATAGCTTGCTTTGCCGTCATGCCAGGGGCCGGGCGCATGGATCCGCGCCGCTGCGCTCGCTCTCTGGCCCGGATAGAGGGCAAAGAGATACCGTCCCGGCGTGGAGCTGGGTGTGCCCAATTCTGGCACAGTGGGCAAATCCGACAGCGCTGTCGGATCTGGAAAGTAAAAGCGCCGCCCAGAGGCGACTTGACAAAATAATATTGAGCGGTTATACTGAAAATATAGAAAGGGCACTACCGGCAGACGGTTAGCCCCTGTTGTTACCAAGAAGTAACCGCGTGCTTGGAGGCTGGGCGGTTACTTCTTTTTGCATGAGGTACAAAATGGAATATAGCTACAAATTTCGTATCTACCCTAACAAGGCACAAGAAAATTTAATACAGCGTACATTTGGCTGTTGTCGCTTCGTGTTCAATCACTTTCTTGCGGAACGAATGGAGCAATATAAGCAGA
>JAFLTD010000287.1 GCA_022510625.1 Lachnospiraceae bacterium | reverse complement strand
TGAGAAGCCCTTTGGACAAGTCCTCGTAGCTCTTTTGGATAATGCGGTCGATCTCCGCCACCCGCTGTTTGGCCCTGTCCAATTCCCGGCGCTTGGCGGTCAGTTCCTTTTTCTCTTGCAGGCCAAAACGCTCCATCTGCTCTTGGGCAAACTGCCTTTCATAGACCTGAATGTACCACATCAGCCTTTGCAGGCCCTCCAGCACCAACTGTTCTACAACACATTCCCGAATATAATGTGCAGAGCAGATATTGGGATTCTTTTTATAGCCGGAACAAAGGAAAAATGCCCCTTCACGCCTATAATTATTTGTGCTGCTGTAATACAGTTTCTCGCCACAGTCGATACAGTAAAGAAGTCCTGAAAACATACTCACAATGCCGGTGCGATCCGGCCTGCGGCGGTGCTGGCGAAGTTCTTGAACGAGGGCGAACGTCTCCCGGTCAATGATGGCGGGATGGGTATCGGGGAAGATTTTCCACTCCTCCTGTGGTCTGCCCAGCCGCTTCTTTAGCTTGAAGGACTGACTGAAAGAACGGAAGTTCACTGTATCGCCAGCGTATTCCTGCCTGTCCAAGATAGCCGCTACAGTGGAAGAATACCAGTTGTGCGGGTATGCCGATAACTTGGCCGGACGATTTACACCGATACTTTGAAAATATTCACTTGGCGTCTGCACACCGTCAGCCTTTAGTTGTTTGGCGATTTGGGTAGGCCCCAGGCCACTTACGGACATCTGAAATATTCGTTGCACCACCTCTGCCGCTGGCTCATCTACAATCCATTTGCTCTTGTCCTCCGGGGCTTTCTTGTATCCAAAAGGTGGGTTGGTGGTCATCGGTATTCCGGAGTTGCCACGGCTCTGCATGACCTTCCTGACCTTATCACTGGTGTTCTTTGCGTGCCATTCATTGAAAAGGTCTTGCATGGGTACAATGTCGCTGATCCCGTTGGAGGTGTCGATGTTGTCCATGATGGCGATATACCGCACATTCAGCCGGACAAAATCTTCTTCCAGAAGCTGACCCACCACAAGGCGGTTGCGACCTAACCTGGAGTGATCTTTCACAACCAGGTTGGCTACAAGACCTTGTTCCGCCAACTCCATGATTTCCATGAAGGCCGGCCTTGCGAACGTCACGCCTGAGTACCCATCATCAAAGAAAAATTGAGGATTGGGCAGACGGTTGTCGCTGGCAAACTTCTCCAAAATAGCCCTTTGATTTTGGATGCTGCCCGATATGCCCTCTTTTTCGTCGTCACGGGACAGTCTTGCGTATAACACTGTGATTCGTTGATTATTTGGCTGCTTTTTCTTCAAAATGTGCTCCTTTCCGCAGCCGGATATGATATGAATTGCAGGATAGAACTATCATACCATACCCGGTGCAAAACTTCAACACTTTAATGCGTGATTTTCTGGTTGAGGATACGTTCCACTTTCCCCTCTACGGTTTCAGTGGCGTCATCGCTGAAATGAG
>JAFLTD010000286.1 GCA_022510625.1 Lachnospiraceae bacterium | reverse complement strand
CCTCTATGTCAAGAGGGTACGACACTTTTTTCTGTTAGGGAAGCGTTGGCCTGAGGGTAGAGTTGTTGGACAATACGGCTTGTGATCGAGGGCTTCATATTCCACAGATATGCGCATCTCCAGCGGAGCCTGGGTGATGTATCCTAAATATTTCCTCCGTTATCAATTTCCTTTACTTTTCCAAGGGTCAAGCTGCCAACTTTTGCGGCAGACCTTTTTCACCTTTACTTGTCACAATTCAAATAAGTTATAAGGTTGGATTTCCAGACAAACGTCATTTTCAAAGGTGAATCTCACAATCCACGGCATCAAGCTCTTTATTTTTTCAAAATCTGAATAGCCAAACTGCTTATCATAGAAATTGATAATCGTACTCAAGGCAGTTCCGTGAGTTCCAACAACGATTGTACTATTTCTATGCCCATTTAACAGGCGATTTAACGCTGCAATATTTCTTTTCTGCACTTCTCTTAGCGTCTCGCCATCCAAAAGTTTATAATCAAAATCCATCCACTGGGCCTTACAGAACGAAGAGAAGTCTTCAATCCAGACGCTATCCACTTTTCGTTCTCTGAAATCGTCCTCTATATGGATTTCAAGTCCACTCGATTCCGCATAGTCACGAATCGTATCTATGGCTCTTTTATAGGGACTGGAGAATGCAATATCAATCTCCTTGTCAGACAAAAACTGCGTGACAAGTTTGCTATCCTTCAATCCCTTTTCAGTCAATTCCCTTAAAAGATCATCATGATTGTTATAGTTGGGTTCCGCGTGTCTGACAAAATATACGATAGTCATCTGCAAACCTGCTTTCTCTGCAAATTTCGATTTATTAAGTTGTGCCCATAAGCACAGCACCACCGGCAAATTAACCAGCAGGAGAGGAAACTTCCTTGACTTCCCGTGCGGCCCGCTGTGCCTCCCACACCCGATGCCTACGCAGCTTGTTTTGTTCCTGCTCCCGGCATCTCGTTGCCAACACCTCTTATGCTTTTGCTCTTTTTTCGGCTGTTATAATAACTTCCGGTTTGGGCAGGATCAAGCAACCGATAAAGTTGAAATATATATCAACTTCCTGTCGCCGGTTGCCGGTGGATTTGACAGCCTCATGGACAACAACTTTCTCAATAAACTCGTTGAGCATGGGGCGGTCAGTTCGTCAAGCCTTTAGGATGTATCCTATTCTTAATGCGTAAACTTGCCTCAATGTGCATGATCCAATGCCGCGAAAAGGGCATCTGGATCAGCCCTCTGACATCCTTCCCGCACCAGTAATCAATCAGCCAGCAAGCATTTTTGTCTTTACTTACAACCCCTAATAATTTCAAGCGTTCTCTGTCTCCATCATTCATTTTGCGCTTTAGCTCTGCAAAAGAAAGATTTTTTAACAATGTATTCGTGCTGTCCGCCACAGCGCAAAGGTAGGCATAAAGCGCATCCAAATCCAGTACCCTCGTAAATTCAGCAATCTGTTGTTTCACAAGCTCGTTGC
>JAFLTD010000285.1 GCA_022510625.1 Lachnospiraceae bacterium | reverse complement strand
CAATGTCAATAACCTAACAAGCAAGAGCTAAGAATTATCGTGAAATAGAGGGAAAGCACTGATGAGAACCGCCAGATGGGGCAGAAAATGGGCATGGCAAAGTGGCAGATCAAACATCTGCAAAAGGCTCGCAATATGAGAATTTCTCAAACAAATTATGGCAATCTGTAAAAGAAACTGACAGGATATTTAACCGTCAGATGTCGAGGCGATGCCCGACCTGGGCGTATAGGAGAAACAAATCTGGTAATGAGCGCCTCCAAATCGGCTGGAGCAACTCCTCCGAGAAAGAAGTTGCGGCAAATATGCGCGGCAGCAGAAAAGTTGGCTCTATAGACATATTTGTTGCCGGAGCGTTCAATCACTACTGACATAGAGATCAGCTCAGAGAAGTTATACATGGTCAGGCGGGCAAATATCTCCTGAAGGATAAAGTCCGGTCTTTTGGCATGAAAGTGCGAGAGCCCGATGGTATATTTTAACTCGCGGAACGATGTTTCGATTCCCCAGCGCATGGCATAGAGATGCTTAAGTTCATCAGGAGGGAAATCAAGATTCGTCAAGACAGTTTCGAAGGATGAATCAGACAATTTGAAACGGACTACGCGAAACGAGATGATGTAAGGCGGAATGTCAAGCCCCTTTTTATTTTCCATGGGAAGATAATCAAACGTATAGTTGCGTAGTTGTTTGAACTCATTTTTACTGCCAAGCAGGCCCTTGAATTTGTTCGTCTGCTTACGGGAAAGCGCAAGCCGGATTGGAACATCAAACTCATCTTGGGCGGGAAGTTCTAACCCATTGGCAATGCCGTTGCTGCTTTTGTCTTTGACACGGATCAGGAATTTCCAACCTTTTTCCTGAATATGGGCAAAGACATTATAGGACTCATACCCTCTGTCAGCGATGATTATGGCAGGGCACACGGCATTGGCTCTGTCCACCATATCGCAGAGCGCGCGGCGCTCATCATACTGACGCCTGCCTTGAACAATAGCGTCCATGTAGGTATGAGAACAAAGGTCATACAAGGCGTTCAGGTGTTGCAGGTTGTAGGGTTTCTGTCCGCCAGATCCAGAGATAAACGATGCGGTATCGTCAGGATTTGTGGGGGTGTGCAGGTCGGAGCCATCAACAGCAAGGAGCTGGAAGCCCTTATAACGGTTTGAGGGTCGAGTGTTTTCAACAAACAAACGGAAGATCGTTTCCAGTGCCTCCGGTAAAAGACGGCCGCGACGTTTTACAAAAGCCGGTTCGGATACCAGAGTTTTCGTGCAGCCGAAGTGTTCCATAAGCTCACAGGTGATACTGCTGCCTTTCAAGGACAGAATCAGGGTAATCAACTTTGCAAAGGGCAACTTGACATTCCTGGTAAAATCTCTGCCTGGAGAACGCGCAAACAACCATGAAACAGCGCTGACGGAACGAATCGCACTATACAGAGTTTCTCGTATACAGATTGCTTTACTTGACATAGGAGAGCCTCCTTGTAATTGATTA
>JAFLTD010000284.1 GCA_022510625.1 Lachnospiraceae bacterium | reverse complement strand
ATAGCCATGAGCAAAACTCTATATATCTAGTATTTATGCGGTTTTGCGATGCATGGCAAATCTCTTTATCACTCCAAATTTATAGAAACAATCAGCCCTAACTGGTATAATTAAGTTGTCAAAATCAATTTCCCCGAAAGGAGCTGATTGTTATCTACCGTCAAGAAATCATTCATGATATTCGTCTTTTTACTTCACAGCCCGCTGCTAAGTTTTACGACTCCTTATTCCTCAATTTAGACCTTTCCTCCATTCCAGAATTCCCCAGAACCGGACGAAAAGGTTTTTCTAACCATTCCCTGATCTGCTCTTTCATTGTCATGAAATGTGAAGGATTTTCCATGGTCTCTGACTTGGTCGATTATCTCAACAATAACCTGCTCATCGCCCATTACTGCGGTTTTGATATTTCATTTCCGCTTCCTTCTTACTGGACTTTTGACCGTTTCCTCAAAAACGCTGACCACCAGTACCTCTCTGACCTCATGCGTTCCCAGGTCCTACAACTTGCCTCTGCCGGGATCATTGACACTTCCTTCATCGCTCTGGATTCCACACCTGTCTGTGCCAACACTGTACAGAATAACCCAAAATCATTTCTCTCAAATAAATTTGCTCCGGATAACCACCCAAGGGCTGATAAGGATTGTAAGCTTGGTGTACACACCGCATCCAACCAGACTGGTGAAAAGAACTATGAGTTTTACTGGGGTTACAAAAACCATGTCCTCGTGGACTGTATCTCAGGACTTCCTATCTGCGAGATGACTACAACTGCTGATGCTGCCGATTCCTCCGTTGCACTGGACATCCTTGACCATACTCATGCTTTTCTTCCCGTGACTGAATGCACTTTCATTGCCGACAAAGGCTATGATGTGAAAAATATCTACAATCAGGTCAAAAACCTCTATGACGGGGAATGTATCATCCCTTTAAATAAGCGTAATACCAAAAATTCAAAACTTCTTCCACAGGGGAACCCTGTCTGTGATGCAGGTCTTGCCATGTGGAAAGATGGAAAGTTCTCCGACCGCGGTCGGACAAGACAGAAGTTCTGTTGTCCCCTCAAATCATCTACAGACGCTGACTGTCCCTGCCATCATAAAAACTTCTATAACGGGAAGAAACATCGCGGCTGTACTAAATACATTACCATTCCTGATGATCTGAGGCTTTCCATCAATAGGGACAGCAGATATTTTAAAGACAATTACTCTCTCCGCACAGAATGTGAACGGTACAATTCCCGTTTTAAAAATACCGGGCAGGAACGGATGTGGGTGAGAAATAAAGCCTCTGTCACAAACCTTAATACACTTGCCCATATCAGCTTACTGGCAGTGGCTGTTGCTGCAATCACTACACATTCTGGGCAGTCCTACCGCAAACTTAAGAGCGTAAAACGGACTGCTTGATATTTCGTAACTGCACAATGTCTGATTTCCGTAAGTTCCGGACTTACGTTAGGTTTGCTGCGCTCAAAAAATGCTTTTTTGAACAATACTAAG
>JAFLTD010000283.1 GCA_022510625.1 Lachnospiraceae bacterium | reverse complement strand
GGATAACTATAAATTATCCATATAAAACAGTACGCATCTTGTAGTTTTAATTATACCAAATTATCTTACAAATATCATTCATTTTTGCAAAAAAATGCTTAAATTATTATAATATTCTAAAAAAACCCCTCACAGCACTTTACATCACATAAAGTGTTCTGAAGGGTTACTGGAATTCACTGGAACTCGTATCGTCAAACCTCTCCTGCTGCCATTTCGTATAGTCGATATTTTCTAGTAAACATCCCTCTCCTCTATTCATTCCACATTTACCCATCTTCATACAATAGCACTCCCTCTTGCGTAATTGCAGAAAGAAATTGCTTGTCCTCAATCCCTGTGGTGACAACATCAACGTGACAATGCAAAGCATTCTCCAGTTCATCAACAAAAGCAAAATATTGCAGCAGATTGCTCAATTTACCACGATCAATATATAAATCAACATCGCTATCATCCGTCGCTTCACCTCTGGCATAAGAACCAAATAAACTCATTCGACTGATACCGAACTCTTTTGCAATAGGCGTAGTTTTATTTCTTATATCATCAATAGTGTAAATCATGGATAACCCCAGTTCTGCTCCGCACAATTATTGACTTCATTATTCCTCACCCCAATAATCAAGCGTATCCTGTGATGTGGTAACAATTCCGAACAACTGATACATGATATCTTCCTTTTCATTAAATATCTCAAGAATCAGAATCATGTCTTCAAAGATGCGATAAATAAAGTAATTACGCTCTATGAAAAGCATGTAGTAATCACAGTTCAAATCATATTTTTCTTTCAGAGAAACGCCCAACTCCGGGAACTTCTTTAGCTCTGCAATGCTCTTTGAAATATGTTTAGAAAATTTATCTGCTCTTCCTTTACCATACTTTTCTTTTATATCTTTCTTAATTGCCTTACGCTTTGACAAAGCAATTTCAGAGTAAGCAATTTTTCTTTGTATCATATTTTATCCAGTTCTTCCTCTACTTCCTCCTCTGAATAATAACCGTTCTCTTGTACGGATTTCTCTGCTACAGCCATCTTATCCATAAAAGTCCTAAAAGCATTCTCTTTATTGGCGTGATCATTCAATGCAATAAGCTGCTCAACAAAACTTTCTACCTTGTTATATGACTCCTGAGGAAGCAGATCAATTTTTCTTGTTAATTCTGCTGTAATCATACTATACTACCTCCGCTCTTTATCTTATCAACCCTTGTACTATATGGCATGTGAATTTTCTTTTATAAAAAATTATACTCATAATTGCTTATTTCTATTATAAGCTATAGGACTGCTTTCTTCAAACACTTTGTCGCAAAGAAAAAGACAAGCCTCCCAGCTCGTCCAATTTACCAGCTTCCCAGAATATGCTGATTATATTCTCCTGCCTATCTTCCTCTACCTCACCACCCACACCAACCGTTCTATTTTGTTACTACCGTATGTACCGTACTCTTGCTGATTCCAAATTCCTTCGCAGTCTGTCTCACCGTGGCATTATTCTCAATGATATAATTGG
>JAFLTD010000282.1 GCA_022510625.1 Lachnospiraceae bacterium | reverse complement strand
TGATATGCTCCCTCTATGGAGGACAGAGAAAAAGGAAACTGTCCAAACATAGGGGGAGCGTAATTATGTCAAGAGACCGGAAGATACCAGGGGAGGAAAAAGTACGATTAGTCCGAGAGTATCTGTCAGGGAGAATTAGTCAAAAACAAGCAACAAAAGGAGCTGGAATATCGAAAGCAAGTTTTCAGATGTGGATACGGCTATACGAGGTAGAGGGCGACACAGCATTTATCCCCGGCAAAGAGAAGCATGTGTATAGTCCGGAAACAAAACTGGCAGCGGTCAAATCATACTTGGCAGGAGAAGGCAGTCAACAAGATATATGCAAAAAGTACAATATCAGATCTAAAGGCCAGCTTCAAAAGTGGATAAAGGTGTATAATGCTCATGGAGAATTCAACTCCAGAAAAGAATCCGGAGGTGGAAGCTACATGAAGCAGGGACGGCAAACGACACAGGAAGAGCGTATCCAGATAGCCAAGGAGTGCATTGCGAGCGGAAAGAACTACGGCGAGATGGCGCTGAAGTACCAGGTGAGTTACCAGCAGGTGCGGACATGGACCTTACGGTTTGAGGAGCTTGGGGAAGCAGGACTAGAGGACCGACGAGGGAGACGAAAGAAGGACCAGACGCCGCGTACGGAGTTAGAGAAGGCACAGATTGAGATCGAGCAACTCAAGCATAAGCTGTATTTAGCGGAAATGGAGCGTGACCTGTTAAAAAAATTGGAAGAAATAGAGAGGAGGGAGGCCTTTGGCAAGTAAGGCACGGACATCTATACGCCGCTATACAGGACAGCCATACAGAGAAAGGATATCCCATAGAGGAGACCTGTAAGCTGCTGCATGTGGCCCGTTCCGCCTACCACAAGTGGGCGTCCGGCAGGATGAGCCGCAGGACGGCAGAGAACGAGGAGATTGCCAAGAAGGTGGAGCAGATTCACACAGAGCATCCAGACAAGGGCTACAGGCGCATCAATGACGACCTGAAACACGACTATGGAATCCATGTCAACGACAAACGCATCCTGCGCATTTGCCGTGCCAAGCAGATAAAGTCCACCGTTAAGTATGCCAATAAAGGCTGTACCCGGCGGGCCAAGGACCCTCAGCATATCGCCAAGAACCTGCTGAACCGGGACTTTCATGCGGACAAGCCCAATGAGAAATGGCTGACAGATGTCACCGAATTTAAGTGGTACGAAGGCATCAAGAAGCACAAAGTGTATCTCAGCGCCATTCTGGACCTCTACGACAGGCGTATTGTCTCCTATGTGATCAGTGAGCATAATGACAACCCCTTGGTATTCAAGACCTTTGACAAAGCTGTGAAGGAAAATCCTGGAATACATCCTCTGTTCCACAGTGACCGAGGTTTCCAATACACGACCCGAGCATTCCACCTCAGGCTGGAAAAAGCTGGTACGAAACAAAGCATGTCCCGTGTGGCCCACTGTATTGATAATGGCCCAATGGAGGGCTTTTGGGGCATCTTGAAACGGGAAAGCTACTATGGCAGGCGTTTCACCAGCAAGAAAG
>JAFLTD010000281.1 GCA_022510625.1 Lachnospiraceae bacterium | reverse complement strand
TCACAAGAATCCTCGGTCCTTTAGGTGTATTCTTCACTTCCAGAATATATACCTTGATTCTCTCCGTAGGTCTGAAATTTTCTCCTCTGACCTGCTCGCTCTCATTCAGGATGGCATCCGCCTTACCCAGATTGATGGATATATTTCTTCCGATGTAGCGCTGTACGATACCTGTCACCACATCCTTTTCCTTCTCATAATACTGGTTGTAGATAACGCTTCTCTCTTCTTCGCGAATCTTCTGTAAGATTACGTTCTTCGCATTCTGCGTCGCGATACGTCCGAACTCCTTAGACTTGATCTCCACACGGAGCATATCGCCGACTTTGGCTTTCTTGGAAACCTCCTTGGCATCCGCCAGAGAAATCTGCAGCACATCATCCTCCACCTCTTTTACGACCTCTTTCTCTGCGTAGCAGAGGAAATCGCACGTCTCTCTGTCGATCTCAACCTTCACGTTGTCGGCTTTACCGAAATGGTTCTTGCACGCCGTGATCAGAGAGTTTTCAATCGCCTCAAAGAGTGTCTCTTTGCTGATTTCTTTCTCCTTCTCCAGAATATCCAGTGCCTCCATTAACTCCTTATTCATTTTCCGTTATCCTCCTATGTCTCTAATCTGTATTTCTGTTTGTAACTATTCAGAGCCATGCAAATCTAATGAAAAAGTTTGCTTGCAAAGACTTTTTTCAATAGATTTATATGGCGAAGTAACCACATGAGCAAAAGGAAAGCTGCAAAGCGGCGATTTTGCGAATGGGGTTCTGAATAGTTACTTCTATTTTTATTAAAAATCGAGTGCCATCCTGATCAGGGCAATTTCTTTTCTGATGAAAACCCGTTCTGCGCCCTCGCTCTCATCTGTAGCGGACACTATCGTGACCGTGTCAGCATCGTATGCCTTCAATATGCCTGCAAATTCTTTCTGTCCGTCTATGGGTTTGTAGGTCTTGACCTCAACTTCTGCGCCCAGACTCTTCTCCAGATGTCTGTCCTTCTTGAGCGCTCTGCCAAGTCCCGGACTGCTGACTTCCAGAATATAGGCATCCGGTATAAAATCATCCGCATCCAGCGCATCCGACAGCGCGCGGCTCACATTTTCACAGTCGTTGATGTTGACACCCTCCGGCTTATCAATGTATGCGCGCAGATACCAGTCGCTTCCCTCCTTGACATATTCCACATCGTAGATTTCCACGCCGTACTTCTCCGCAATCGGAGATAACAGCTGTTCTGTTTTGGATTCGTATGTCTCTCTGTTTGACATATCTGCCTCCTGTCATATAAAAGAGTGGACTCGCAAGTCCACTCTTAATCGTAGTCTTTATTCTGATTACATATGGTATTGTAGCACTTTTTTCCCATATATGCAAGGGGTATTTCAGAAATTCGGGAAATATCCGTACAAATAAAAAATCCTGAAACCAGCGTGATCGCTAATCCCAAGATCTTTTTGGGTTGGGCTGTTATAAACAGTCAACAGCTCGTAGGGGAATCGAACCCCTGTTTCCGCCGTGAGAGGGCGGCGTCTTAACCGCTTGA
>JAFLTD010000280.1 GCA_022510625.1 Lachnospiraceae bacterium | reverse complement strand
ATAAGGAGACCAACTATGGAAAGTCAATAGGTAAATGAAGAAATTTTGGACGGGGCAAAAAGGGTATAGCAAAACAGAGCTGTCAAGCAGCCCTTGTAAACAAATATTCAAAGGTATCAGGCTAAGTCAAAGGCAATGTTGCGTGTAAGCAATACAAAAATGACGCGGATGAGTTTGTGAGCGGTATGGCCTAACGCACAGTAGTGAGACTTTCCCTGAGCAACTTTGGAATTGTAATACTGGGCGAAAGTATCATTGTTGAGGACAACATTGTGCGCAGCGTTAATGGGGGCATAACGAAGCATGGAGTTTCCGCGTTTGGACATGCGTGTGCTGCGGGCGTTGAAATTGCCGGACTGAACCACAGCTGGATCGAGACCAGCGTAGGCCAGAAGTTTACATGGCGATGAAAACCTCTGGATGTTCCCGATACAGGAGAGAATCATCGCCCCGTTGAGATGCCCAATACCGGGGATCGTCATAATGGGAGAAGCCATATTGTCCATAATTGACGTGATTTCCGCATCGACCTGCTTAAGCTGTAGCGAGAAGAGTTCAATCTGGGTGATTGCCTGTTGTATTTGGAGCGCGAGTGCTGGGCTATCCGTCCCAATGGACTGTTTTGCCAACTCTCTCAGCCGGATCGCGTCTTCTCTGGTGTACTTTCCGCGTGACGCTTTCTGTAGGAGATTAGAAAGATATGTCAAATGCAGCGACTGAACCTCAGCCGGTCGTGGGTGTGCTTTCAGGAGTGTGTATGAGACATTGATGTGCAGGCCAGCGCGGAAGAAACCATTAAGCTCTGGGAAAAGCTGGTCAACGAAAGCGCCGAGTTGAATCTTGCAGCGGGTTCGCATCAGGATGAGGTTTTGCCTTGACTTACAAAGACCTTTCAGTTTCAGCAGTTGTACGTCGGTCTGCTGTAGTTCGGTGTATCCGTCAATCATCAGGGACTTTGCAATCAAGAACGCATCTACGTTGTCTGTCTTGGTTTTGCGAATAGCAGATTTCCGAATGGCCGCTGTCTGAAGTGGATTGAGCATGGCGACATGATACCCGTTCCCACAGAGGAAGCAGATCAGATTATCACCATAATGTGCAGTGGATTCAAGTCCAATCAATAAGGGAAGGTTAGGAAGCAGCTTCAATTTTTCTTTTAGCATACAAAAGCCGCTTGCGCTATTGGCAAAGGAAAACGGCTTCAGGACAACTTCACCTTCTGAGGTCAAAGCTGCCGCAACATGGGAACTTTTGGCAACATCAATGCCGAGATAGATCATGGTTCACATCACTCCTTATATGATTGTGACAACTGTGTTCCACAAGAATCTATCCTCGTAGCCTTGCTCGAAATAAAAGCTCTGCGGCTTATCCAACCAATTAACAATCAAGATAGAAACTGTGGCCATAAACTCCTTACAGTAGTCAAGCTACAGGTCAAATTAACAGTCCACAGTGTCTATCTCAACTATAACAAAATTCTGTGAAAGGAGAGTATGATTTCACATTATTTCGCTATGTGTATATCATACAAGGTTAA
>JAFLTD010000028.1 GCA_022510625.1 Lachnospiraceae bacterium | reverse complement strand
ATTTTTTGCAGAATAGTACATATGACCTGTATAAAGATATACAGCTCCGCACAGGAGGAGAAATTTATCTGGGCGTGGTCGGACCGGTCAGAACTGGAAAATCAACTTTTATCAAACGCTTCATGAATCTGCTCGTGCTTCCTTTTATGGAAGATGAGAATGAAAAGGAGCGTGCACAGGACGAGATGCCGCAGAGCGCAGGCGGCAGAACGATAACCACAACAGAACCCAAGTTTATTCCCAAGGAAGCGGCACATATTAAATTGGGGACAGATATCGATGTGAATGTGAGGCTGATCGATTGCGTCGGGTATATGGTAGACGGCGCTACTGGACACATGGAAGAGGATATGGAACGCATGGTGAAGACACCGTGGTCCGTAGAAGAAATTCCTTTTACCAAGGCGGCCGAGATCGGTACAAGGAAGGTCATCAAGGATCATTCAACGATAGGAATCGTAGTGACTTGTGACGGTTCTTTCGGAGAACTGGAAAGAGAGAGCTTTCTGGAGGCGGAGGAGCGTACTATCACTGAACTGCAGACACTCGGCAAACCGTTTATCGTACTGCTCAATTCATCAAAACCGTATGCGGAAGAAACAGGTGCGCTGGCGGATGAAATCAGTGAGAAATATCAGGTGACCGTGATGCCGGTCAACTGTGAGCAGCTTAAGAGGGAAGATATTAATCACATTATGGAGAATATTCTCTATGAGTTCCCGCTTACCATGATTGAGTTCTATATGCCCAAGTGGGTGGAGATGCTGCCGTGTGATCATAAGATGAAAAAGGATATTATTGCACAGATCAAACAGGTGATGGCAAATCTGAGCAGCGTGCGGGACATTACTGCAAATCAGTTTATGCCGGAAAGTGAGTATATTAAGAAGTGTAAACTGGACGGTATTAATATGTCCGACGGAAGTGTGCGGGTGGTCCTTGATGTGGATGACGCATATTATTATGAGATGATCAGCGATCTTGTCGGGGAATCTATCTGCAGCGAGTACCAAATGCTTGCAACTTTAAAAGAGATGGCAAAGATGAAGCGGGAGTATGTAAAAGTGCTTCATGCGCTGGAGGCCGTGCGATATAAAGGATATGGTGTTGTGATGCCGGATCGTGAAGAGATTATGCTGGAGACACCGGAGCTGATACGACAGGGCAACAAATTCGGCGTAAAGATCAAGGCGGAAAGTCCCAGCATCCATATGATTAAAGCCAGTATAGAGACGGAAATATCACCGATCGTGGGTACGGAAGAGCAGGCGAGGGATCTGATTCAATATATATCGGATACGGGAACGAGCGAGGAAGGAATCTGGGAGACGAATATATTCGGTAAGACTGTGGAGCAGCTTGTCAATGACGGTATCACGGGCAAGATATCCATGATCAATGAAGAAAGCCAGGTGAAACTACAGGAAACCATGCAGAAGATTGTCAATGACAGTAACGGTGGAATGGTCTGCATTATTATCTGAGAGAGTCGGGCTGAGGAAACGGGTTGAATTTGAATCGGGGTTTTGGGGTGTCAATAAGAGCAGAGTGCGTCAGATGCACTCTGCTCTTATTTAGGGAAAATCTTTTACACACATTGCGGCATTTCCCAAATCATGGTAAAGTAAATAAATAATATATTTTAGGTAGTTTCTTGCTTGGAAAGGAGCACATACAGGATGAAAACGTTTATGGCGGAATTTAAAAAGTTTGTGGCGAGAGGAAACGTGATGGATATGGCGGTCGGTATCATTATCGGCGGCGCGTTTACGGCGATAGTGACATCATTGGTGGACGATATTCTGATGCCGGTTTTATCACTTCTCACTGGCGGTTTTGATTTTAGTGCACTGTGCGTTGTTCTCGGAGAAGGAGAGAATGCCGCCACATTAAATTACGGTTCTTTTATTGCGGCAATTATCAACTTTTTGTTGATCTCACTTGTGATTTTTATGTTGATCAGAGCAATCAATAAACTCTCCGCGAAAAAGGAAGAAGCTCCGGCTGCGACGAAGGAATGTCCTTTCTGTAAAGAACAGGTTGCGGTCAAAGCTGTCAGATGTCCGCATTGCACTTCGGAACTGAAATGATATTCCGTGACATAGCGGAACGAAAAGAAATATAAATTAAAGATATACAGAAAGGCGGAATACAAAATGAATCCGGTATATGAAAAACTTTTAAAATGCTTTGAATGTTACAAAAACAAGATTGATTTTGAACCGAAAGCAGCTGTAGTTCTGGGCTCAGGACTCGGGAACTTCGCCAAGGTGGTGGATGTGAAAGCAGAGCTTCCCTACAGCGAGATCGAGGGATTCCCGGTATCCACCGTGCCGGGACATGCAGGCAAGTTTATTTTCGGATATATCGGCGATGTCCCGGTTGTCCTGATGCAGGGGCGTGTCCACTATTATGAAGGTTATCCTATTACGGATGTTGTGCTTCCGACCAGGTTAATGAAGATGATGGGCGCGAAAGTTTTGTTCCTGACGAACGCTTCGGGCGGAATCAATCCTGCATTTCATGCCGGCAGCCTTATGTTAATCAGGGATCACATATCATGCTTTGCACCCAATCCGCTGATCGGTCCCAATATTGATGAATTGGGAACAAGGTTTCCGGACATGTCTCATGTCTATGATGAGGAGCTGCAGGAAGTGATTAAAAGCACTGCTAAAGAGAATGGCATTGAACTGTTTGAGGGGGTCTATGCACAATTGACGGGACCGTCCTTTGAATCCCCCGCTGAAATTCAAATGCTTCATAAGATGGGAGTTAGTGCGGTCGGCATGAGTACTGTTGTGGAAGCGATTGCGGCCAATCATATGGGTATGAAAATATGCGGTGTATCATGCGTCAGTAATCTGGCGGCCGGCATGAACAGTGCACCTTTGACGCATGAGGAAGTGCAGGAGGCTGCCAATGCGGTGGCACCTAAGTTTGAGAAGCTGCTGGTAGAATCCATTACGAAATTTAAGGCGTATATCTGATTGTGATGGTAAAATACGTAATGAAGCAATAGTAATTAGGGCGGGCATAGATATAGATGAACAATGTCCGGGCAGAAAGGACAATGGCAGAATTCATGAATCAACTGACACGGGAAACAATAAAAGAACTTATTGTCTCAGCAATGGAGGCGAGAAAGCGATCATATTCGCCCTATTCTCATTATCAGGTTGGTGCGGCGCTTCTGACAGAAAGCGGACAGATTGTCACAGGATGCAATATCGAGAATGCAGCTTATACACCCACCAACTGTGCCGAGCGGACTGCCTTTTTCAAGGCGGTCAGCGAAGGGATCACAGACTTTCGGGCGATTGCCATCGTAGGAAGTCCTGAGGGCGACGCACTGACGCAATATGCGTATCCGTGCGGCGTGTGCAGGCAGGTGATGATGGAATTTTGTAATCCTTCGGATTTTCAGGTTGTCGTGGCAAAGTCGGAGGCTGAGTACCGGGTCATGATGCTGGAGGAACTTTTGCCTGAAGGATTTGGGCCGAGTAATTTGAATGATTCGACAAGATGATTGCCTGTGATTCTGTTGTATAATAACATTTAAGTTTAGGTTAAGATAAGGTTTATTGAGTAGAAAGAAAAACATCTTATGATAAGAAAGTGCAGATGGCATTAACAAGGAAGGTATTATTATGAACATCAGATTTTACAATGCGCGGATACTGACGATGAAAAATGCGGACGTCCTTACAGGAGAACTCTGGGTGCAGAATGACAGGGTTCTCTATGTCGGGGACGGAAGTAATACCGATGAGGTTTATGGCAGGTTAAATCTGGGCAGTATCATATGGGACAGAGAAATTGACTGTGAAGGCAATCTTCTCATGCCGGGATTTAAGGATGCGCACACTCATTCCGGAATGACACTTCTCAGGTCTTATGCGGATGATCTGCCACTACAGGATTGGCTTTTCAAACAGGTATTTCCCATTGAGGCCAAAATGGACGGAGAGATGATTTATCATCTTACGAAGCTTGCGATTCTGGAATATCTGACCAGCGGCATAACGGCGATATTCGATATGTATCTGACACCGGATACCGTTGCGCAAGCGTGCGTTGATATGGGTATGCGGTGTGTGCAGGTGAGCGGCATGAGCGGGCAGAGCGATTTTGCAGAGTCTTTGGCAAGGACGGAGCGGTGCTATCTAAAATATAACCATGATGATCCGCTGCTCAGTTACTTTATCGGATTTCATGCAGAGTATACTTGTTGCAAGGAACTGCTTGAAAGTGTTGCTGAGTTGGCACATAAGTACAAGGCGCCGGTGTATACCCATCTCGCTGAGACAAAAGCGGAAGTGGAAGGATGTATAGAGCGTTACGGCATGTCTCCGGTTAAGCTTTTTGATTCACTTGGTATATTTGACTATGGCGGCGGCGGATATCATTGCGTCTGGATGGATGAGGAGGATATGCAGATATTCCGTCGGAGGGGATTAAGTGCAGTCACCAATCCCGGCTCCAATACGAAGCTTGCAAGCGGCATCGCACCGATATCGGATTATCTTGCAAAGGGCATCAATGTGGCAATCGGCACAGACGGACCCGCCAGCAATAATTGTCTGGACATGTTTCGCGAGATGTTCTTGGTGACAGGACTTGCCAAACTGCGCGAGCAGGATGCTTCGGCGGTGGATGCGTGGGAAGTGTTGAAGATGGCGACGATCAACGGTTCCAAGGCTATGAATCTGCCGGACACCGATGTGCTGGAGGAGGGCAAGCTGGCCGACATAATCATGATTGATCTGTATCAGCCCAATATGCAGCCGATCAATAATATTCCAAAGAATCTTGTCTACAGCGGAAGCAAACAAAATGTCAAGATGACTATGATTCAGGGAAAGATTCTGTATGAGAACGGTAAGTTTGCTGATACATATGATGTGGAAGCGATTTACGGAAAGGCAAATGAGATTATAGACAGTCTCAGATAGATATGGAATATGTAGTATTTGTAGGAGCAATCGTGCTGGTTATTGTGCTCCTCATGGGAAAAGAATATTTAGACAGCAGAAACTATCAAAAAAAATATCTGCAGCGCATCTATCAAAGTTACGGAACTGTTTCCGACAGAAGTTACAAGGCAGGTGAGATGGAACATATCGGAATGTACTATCTCAAGCACCGGTCACAGCATCAGATAGATGATATCACATGGAACGATCTGGATATGGACAGTATCTACAGGAAAATCAACGTGTCATGCAGTGCGGCGGGAGACGAATATCTCTATTACAGACTGCGGACACCGGTTTATGATAAGGCTGAGATGGAGCACATAGAGTCCCGTATCCGTTATTTTGCAGAGCATGAAAAGGAACGCCATGAGGTACAGAGTATGGTGTTAAACCTTGGCAGAATGGGTAAATATTCTATTTATGAGTATTTGGAACATTTGGATACGCTGGGAGAGCGGAAGAACGCACAATACTTTCTGAGTAATTTGCTGCTTCTGGCAAGTTGCGGCGCTATGTTTGTGTCACTGCCGATTGGGATGGCAGCCTTGGGTGGAATGTTGTGCCACAATATTGTAGGTTATTACAAGGAATATAAACAGATAGACCCTTATATTACCAGTTTTCGTTATATCAGCAGATTGCTGGGCAGTGCGGAACAGTTGGGACGAAAGAGAATAGAGGGCATTGCCGGGGAGCAGGAACGGCTGCGGGAATGCCACCGCAAGATGAGAGGGTTTATCAGAAATTCCTGGATGATTATTTATACGGATAAAGGCAACGGGAACCCGCTCGGTATTCTGACAGACTATCTGCGGATGATTTTTTATCTCGACCTCATACAGTTTAACAGGGCATTGCGCGCCGTGAGAGGTCATCTGCCGGAAATTGATGAGATGGTCACGTTGTTTGGACAGATTGAGACGGCGATAGTGATCGGATCTTACAGAGCGAGTGTGCAGGGTGGGTATTGTGTCCCGTCAATTCGTTTTGAGCAAAATGCGGACAGGCATATGGTCATTGAGCAGCTGTATCACCCGCTGCTGACCGATGCGGTTAAGAACTCCATAGATACGGATAAAGGTGTGCTTATCACAGGGTCCAACGCTTCCGGCAAGTCTACATTTCTGCGGGCCGTAGCAGTTAACGCCGTGTTGGCACAGACGATTCATACGTGCCTTGCCGATTGCTATGAGGCGCCGGTATTTCGTATCTATTCTTCCATGGCACTCAAAGATGATCTGCTCGGCGGACAGAGTTATTATATGGTGGAGATCAGTTCTATTAAGAGAATTTTGGATCAGGTCAGACAGGCGAGGGAAGAGGAGTGTCATGTGCTCTGTTTCGTCGATGAGGTTCTGAGGGGAACCAACACCGTGGAGCGTATTGCGGCATCCACCCAGATCATGAAGATGCTTTCTGCGGACTATACTTTGTGTTTTGCTGCGACCCACGATGTGGAACTGACGAAGCTGCTTCAGGATGAGTATGATAATTATCACTTTGAGGAGCGTATCGTGGAGGATGATATTTTCTTTCCATACAAATTATTAAAAGGGCCTGCCACGACAAGAAATGCCATAGCGCTTCTGAAGATGCTGGGGTACGATGAGCGGATCACTGCGGAGGCTGAGGCGATGGCGGAAGAGTTTCTTGCGGGCGGAAGTTGGAAGAATATTCCTGTGTAGTCCGGTCCGGTGGTAATATAGGCAATGAGAGAAGGGCAATAGATTATGAAAGTGACGATTTATACGGACGGGGCCGCGCGAGGCAATCCGGAGGGACCGGGTGGTTACGGAACCGTACTGCAGTATATTGATTCCAAAGGAACATTGCACGAGCGGGAATATTCTGCAGGATACAGGAAGACGACCAACAATCGAATGGAACTGATGGCTGTGATCGTGGGGTTGGAAGCGTTGACGAAACCCTGCGAAGTTACGCTGATTTCGGATTCCAAATATGTGACGGATGCTTTCAACCGGAACTGGATTGATGAGTGGGTTCGAAAGAACTGGAAAACTGCAGGAAATAAGCCGGTTAAGAACGTCGATTTATGGGAGCGGCTGCTGCGTGCAAAGGAACCGCATCAGGTGACTTTTCAGTGGGTCAAGGGACATGATGGGCATCCGGAGAATGAGCGTTGTGATAAATTGGCGACATCCGCAGCGGACGGCACAGACTTACTTGACGATACGTTCTGATTAGTGGTATCATGTTTATATCTTGTAATAGATACACTTTAGAAAAGAAGGATGAGGACAGATGACAAATTTGATTTTATTTGTAAATGCTTTTTTATCTTATTTTTTATTGTTTCTATTTATTATTGTGCTGGTGATTGTCGCTTGTATCATCGGTGTGAAATGGAGAAAGAGCAAAGATGCCAAAATTGCCGTAGTTGCGGATGCTGAAGCGGATACGGTTGAGGGAAATACGACGGCATAGAAAATTATTAACTGCATGCAATGAAATGTAAGGGTGTTCGCATACGGAACACCTTTTTACGTAGACAAAAATCTTGCCGGGAGAGCATTGTCACTGTTAAAAGAGGAGAGTGGGGAATGGCGAAATCCGCTAATCAGAAATTAAAGCTATTATATCTTCTGAAAATTCTTACTGAGCAGACCGATGAGGAGCACTGCATGAGCGCCCAGGCGTTGATTGATGCCCTTGCGGTATATGATATCAAAGCGGAGCGCAAGAGTATTTATGATGATATTGCGCAGCTTATCGATTTCGGGTATGATATTATATTGGTCAAAGCCAAGAACGGCGGAGGATATTATCTTGCAGGCAGGGAGTTTGAGCTGGCGGAATTGAAACTGCTGGTGGAGACCGTGCAGGCATCCAGATTTCTGACGCTAAAAAAGTCGAGGGAGCTGATTGCCAAGATTGAAAAGCTGGCGTCCAAGGCGGATGCAGGACAGCTGCAGAGGCAAGTGTATGTGGCCAACCGCATTAAAACCGCAAATGAGAGTATCTATTATATTGTAGATGATATCCATCGGGCGATACAGAATAACGAACAGATATCTTTTCAGTATCTCGAATGGAATCTTGATAAGGAACTGAGGCCCCGCAAGGACGGCAAAATATACAGAATCAGTCCGTGGGCGCTGACATGTAAGGATGAGAATTATTATCTGATCGCGCATGACAGTGAGAGTGATGCCATCAAGCATTTCCGTGTTGATAAGATGGGACACATGCAGGTGTTGACAGGTGCTGCCAGAGAGGGCGCAGAGCTGTTTGACCGATTTGACATTGCGGCATATGCAAATAAGACATTCGGGATGTTCGGCGGCCGGGAGGAAGTTGTCACGCTTGAGTTTGAGAATCACTTCATCGGTGTTGTCATGGACCGTTTCGGCAAGGAAGTTTCTGTCCGAAAGAAGGATGCCGAACATTTTGCTGTTCGTGTACAGGTGGCACTCAGCGGGCAGTTCTACGGATGGCTGACGGGACTTGGTGTGGGTGCGAAAGTTACCGCACCGGCAAAGGTCGTTGAGGAATATCGCGGCTATCTGCAGGATGTAACTGAACAGTATCATTGATAAGACAAACCATTATATACAGACAATAAATGACGTGCAAAGGAGCAATGACATGAGCATACAATTTGCGGATCGAATGAAAGAGTATGAAGCGGGAATTTTTCAGGTGTTAAATGAGAAGAAGGACACAGCAGAGAAGCAGGGGAAGAAGATATATAATCTGTCTGTAGGCACACCGGATTTTCCGCCCGCCGAGCATGTCATGAATGCGGTGATCGAGGCGTCCAAGAGACCGGAGAACTATAAATATGCCCTGATTGATATTCCCGAATTGATTGCTGCTGTGCAGCAGCGCTACAAGAAGCGTTACGAGGTGGACCTTGAAGCGGATGAGATTATGTCCGTGTACGGCTCTCAGGAAGGAATAGCACATATCTGCCTGTCACTCTGCAATCCGGGTGATGTGGTGCTGGTGCCAAATCCGGGTTATCCTATCTTCGGAATCGGACCGTCCTTGGCAGGTGCAGAGGTGGTCACCTATGATCTGACGGAACGTAATCGCTATCTTCCCGATTTGGACGGTATGGATGAGGATCTTCTTGCGCGCACAAAATGTATGATTGTATCCTATCCGTTAAATCCGGTGTGTAAGGCGGCACCGGATGAATTCTATGAGAGATTGATTCCATGGGCAATCAGACATAATATTGTGATCATTCACGACAATGCATATTCCGATATTATATATGACGGACGTATCGGTAAATCTGTTTTAAGAATACAGGACGCCAAGAAAATTGCGGTGGAGTTCTATTCGCTTTCCAAATCATTTAATTATACCGGCGCCAGAGTCAGCTTTCTGACGGGCAATAAGGATATTATAGCGAACTTCAAAAGGCTCCGGTCACAGATCGACTATGGAACATATTTGCCGGTGCAGTACGGTGCAATTGCGGCACTGACAGGTTCCGACCGAATGGTTAAAGATCAGTGTGCTGAATATGAGAAGCGGCGGGATGCCTTATGCGGCGGTTTGAGAGAGATCGGATGGCCGGTGGAAGACAGTGAGGGCACGATGTTTGCTTGGGCGAAAATACCTGAACCGTATACGGATGATGTGGAGTTTGTTATGGAGCTGGTAGAAAAGACGGGTGTGCTGTGTACGCCGGGAAGCAGTTTCGGCACACTGGGTAAAGGGTATGTGCGCTTTGCACTGACCATGCCGGTGGAAAGTATTCGTGAAGCGGTAGAGGCGATCGCAGGCTCGGGAATGATTCGGTGTTAATCTATATATTGGAGAGTTGATTTTTCGTTTTGGGATATGTCACAAAAAGGCATATCCTTTTTTGTTAGTTTTTCATGAAGCAGAGTCATTGACATAATCTATAACTTATCATATACTAAGACTAAACCACAAAATATAGTATGTTTATGTTAACTTGCACTATATTTTGTGCATTTTACTATATTGCAAGACATAAGATATATTTACTTAAAATACGATGGAGGGAGGATATGAATGAGTAGTAAATTTGAGTCAGACACGGTGATTGACGAAGATTACGGTCTGGAGTACAAGCCGGATAAAATCGTTAAGGTCATTAAGAAAGACGGAAGTCTGGAAGATTTTAACGTTCAGAAAGTTATTGATGCCGTGGGAAAAAGCGCATATCGCGCGCTGACGAAATTCACGGAAGAAGAGAAGCGCCATATCTGTCAGACTGTGATCGATAAAGTCAATGATATGGGCGAAGAACAGATCCCGATTCAGATCATGCACAATATTGTGGAGAGTGCTCTGGAGGACGTTAAACCCATTGTTGCCAAGAGTTATCGGGATTACCGTAATTATAAGCAGGACTTCGTCCGGATGATGGACGATGTCTATAAGAAAAGTCAGTCTATCATGTACGTTGGAGATAAGGAGAACGCTAATACGGACAGCGCCCTTGTTTCTACGAAGAGAAGTCTGATCTTTAATCAGTTTAACAAAGAATTGTATCAGAAGTTTTTCATGACTACGGAGGAAATTCAGGCATGCCGAGACGGATATCTCTATGTGCATGATATGTCGGCGAGACGTGACACGATGAACTGCTGTCTGTTTGATGTGGCAAAAGTCTTAAGCGGCGGATTCGAGATGGGGAATATCTGGTATAACGAGCCCAAATCTCTGGATGTGGCGTTTGACGTAATCGGCGATATTGTCCTGAGTGCGGCAAGCCAGCAGTACGGTGGATTCACCGTGCCGGAAGTGGATAAGATACTGGAACCTTATGCCGAGAAATCCTATAAGCGCAATGTAGAGAAGTATAAGAAGCTGGGCGTAGATCAGGTGACCGCCGAGGCAGAGGCGCTTGCGGACGTTAAGAGGGAGTTTGAGCAGGGATTCCAGGGATGGGAGTATAAATTTAACACTGTGGCCAGCAGCCGTGGTGACTATCCGTTTATTACCGTGACGGCGGGAATCGGTACAGGAAGATTTGCCAAGATGGGCACGATTGCGATGTTGAATGTGCGGCGTAAGGGGCAGGGCAAGAAAGAGTGCAAAAAGCCCGTGCTGTTCCCTAAGATTGTGTTCTTGTATGATGAGAATCTGCACGGACCGGGCAAGGAGCTGGAGGATGTCTTCGAGGCGGGTGTTAAGTGCTCCGCCAAGACGATGTATCCTGACTGGCTGAGCCTTACGGGCAAAGGATATATTGCGAGTATGTACAAACAGTATGGCAAAGTGATTTCTCCCATGGGATGCAGAGCGTTCCTTTCGCCGTGGTATGAGAGAGGCGGCATGCATCCGGCAGACGATGAAGATGCACCTGTTTTCGTGGGGAGATTTAATATTGGCGTGGTGTCGTTGCATCTTCCGATGATTCTGGCGAAGTCTCGTCAGGAAAATAAGGACTTCTATGAGGTTCTGGATTATTATCTGAATTTGATCAGACAGTTACATATCAGAACTTATGCTTATCTGGGAGAGATGCGTGCTTCCACGAATCCGCTTGCGTATTGCGAGGGTGGTTTCCTGAACGGCAATCTTCAGCTTCACGATAAGATTAAGCCGATTCTCAAGACAGCAACGGCAAGTTTCGGTATTACCGCATTCAATGAGCTTCAGGAGCTCTATAACGGTAAGTCTCTTGTGGAGGACGGCGCGTTTGCGTTGGAGGTACTGGAACACATCAATAATAAAATTGCGGAGTATAAGGAGGAGGACGGTCATCTCTATGCCATCTATGGAACTCCGGCAGAGAATTTGTGCGGTCTGCAGGTAAAGCAGTTCAGAGCGAAATATGGCATTATTGAGGGCGTGTCCGACAAGGAGTACGTCTCCAACAGTTTCCACTGTCATGTGACGGAAGATATAACACCAATCGAAAAGCAGGATTTGGAATACCGTTTCTGGGAGCTGGCCAACGGCGGCAAGATTCAGTATGTAAAATATCCGATTGATTATAATACGGATGCAATCAAGACGCTGATCCGACGTGCTATGGATATGGGATTTTATGAAGGCGTCAATCTGTCCTTGGCATATTGTGATGACTGCGGCCATCAGGAGTTGGAGATGGATGTCTGCCCGGTATGCGGAAGCCGCAATCTGACGAAGATTGATCGCATGAACGGATATCTGGCATATTCCCGTGTTCACGGGGATACCAGACTGAGTGATGCGAAGATGGCGGAGATCGCAGAAAGGAAAAGCATGTAATGAGATACCACAATATAACAAAGGACGATATGCTAAACGGCGATGGTCTGCGCGTGGTACTCTGGGTCGCAGGCTGCGCGCACTGTTGTAAAGAGTGTCAGAATCCGATCACGTGGGATCCGGACGGTGGACTTCCCTTTGACGATGAAGCCAAGAAAGAAATCTTTGATCAGTTGGATAAGCCGTATATCGACGGGATTACTTTTTCGGGAGGAGATCCGCTGCATTCGGCCAATCGACTGGATGTGAGAGGATTGATGAAAGAAATCAAGAAGAAGTATCCGAACAAAACTATTTGGCTGTATACCGGTGACACATGGGAAGATGTTATGCATTATCCGATCATGAAGTATGTAGATGTGTTGGTGGACGGAGAATTCATGATTGACTTAAAGGATACAAAGCTTCTGTGGAAAGGAAGCAGTAACCAGAGGGTCATCGATGTACAGGCAAGTCTGAAACAGACGGATCCCGCCAATCCTATACTTCACTGCGGTGATTTTGCGTAAAGTTCGGAGAGAGGAATGAAGAGTGGAAACCATCAAGATCAAATATTTTACGGACAAAATAGACAAACTGGCGTATATTGACGGTAAATCCGATTGGATTGATCTGCGTGCGGCGGAAGATATCAGCCTGAAGGCGGGAGAGTTCAAACTGATTCCGCTGGGAGTGGCCATGGAACTGCCCCGGGGGTATGAGGCACATGTCGTGCCGAGAAGCTCTACCTTCAAAAATTTCGGCATCATTCAGACAAATCATCAGGGCGTGATTGATGCCTCTTACTGTGGCGATAACGATCAGTGGTTCATGCCGGTGTATGCCATGCGTGATACACAGATTCACGTGAACGATAGAATCTGTCAGTTCCGTATTGTGGAGAATCAGCCGAAAATCGTTTTCGATGAGGTGGATCATCTGGAACACGCCGACCGCGGCGGTCACGGAAGTACCGGCAAACAGTAACGGCTTGAAGAAAACCCGAGAAATACGCATAACAAAACTCCTTCTAAGACATACTATGGGAAACGATGGTAAAGTCTTGGAAGGAGTTTTTTGACAGTGCAAAAAGTAGAAGAGAACTATGGCGGAAAAATGACCGCATCCCTGCAGCAGACAATGTCTTATATGAATGAGCATATGGCACCGGACTTAAGTTTCGACATTGTGTACCGCGTTATAGAGGTTGGCGGCAGGCAGACATGTATTTACTTTATAGACGGATTCTGCAAGGATGAATTGATGATGAAAATCCTGCAGTATTTTATTGACTTGAAACCGGCAGATATGCCGGAGAATGCCCATGAGATGGCGAAGAAAGCGACGCCCTATGTGGAGGTCGACCTGAAGGATTCGTGGGATGATATCACCTACAGTATTCTCTCGGGTGTGTTTGCCATGTTCATTGACGGTTATGACAGATGTGTTCTCATCGATTCCAGAACATATCCTGCCAGAGGTGTGGACGAACCTGACAAGGATAAGACGCTGCGGGGATCCAAGGATGGTTTTGTGGAGACAATCGTTTTTAACACGGCCCTGATCAGACGACGCATACGCAACACACAACTTCGCATGGAGATGATGAATGCGGGCAAGAGTTCACGCACCGACATTGTGTTGTGCTATATGGATAACAGGGTGGATCATGCGTTTCTGGATAAGGTAAAGAAAAGAATCGCAGAGATACAGGTGGATGCGCTGACGATGAATCAGGAAAGTCTCGCGGAATGCCTTTATCAGCGCAGATGGTATAATCCTTTTCCGAAATTTAAGTTCACTGAGAGACCGGATGTGGCATCGGCGCAAGTACTGGAAGGAGATATTGTCATTCTGGTTGACAATTCGCCCTCTGCAATGATTGTGCCCACGTCAATCTTTGACATCGTGGAAGAGGCGGACGACTACTATTTCCCACCGATCACGGGGACGTATCTGCGGCTGACCAGATTTATCATTTCGATTTTGACATATATCATGACGCCGACATTCCTGCTCCTTATGGAGAATCCGCAGTGGGTCCCGGAATCGTTTCGGTTTATCATGTTAAAAGAAGAGTCCAATATACCGTTAATTGCTCAATTTCTCATATTGGAACTTGCGATTGACGGATTGAAGCTGGCGGCAGTCAACACGCCGAATATGCTCAGTACACCGCTAAGCGTGATGGCGGCATTGGTGCTCGGGGAATTTTCCGTTAACAGCGGATGGTTCAATTCAGAAGTCATGCTCTATATGGCATTTGTTGCGCTGGCCAATTACACACAGCAGAATTATGAGCTTGGATATGCTCTGAAATTTATGCGGATTATCAATCTGATTCTGACGGCGATATTCGGATTGTACGGATATATTGCGGCAGTGATACTTTTTGTTATGGCGGTAGTTTCCAATAAGACGCTCTCGGATAAGAGCTATATTTATCCGATTCTGCCGTTTAATCCGAAACAGCTTGCCAAAAGGCTGTTGCGTCTGCGTCTTCCGGAGTCAAAAAAATAATCGAAAAAAGAGCCTGATTAACTTGTTATTTGCCCCAAAACAAGCTAAAATTAATTTGTGCGTGTCCATTATGCAAACAAATGTAGAATGTGAAGAAAATACCATAAATTTAGCTGAAGGAGAGGATGCAGTATGGGGTATGAAGTACATGCGGAGAAAGGATGGGTCAACAGAGGTAATCTCTACCGGATGAAAGACCTGATGAGAAGAGCGGAGCAGGGAGATCGCATGACATTGGCATTTCTGGGCGGATCGATTACACAGGGGTCCGTGTCCACTCAATATACGAACTGTTATGCATATCGGGTTTATGAATGGTTTGTCAGAAGATTTCCGAAGACGGCATTTACCTATGTGAATGCGGGAGTGGGCGGTACGACTTCCCAGTTCGGTGTTGCGAGAGTGGAAGAGGATGTTTTGCTCTACAAGCCTGACTTTGTCATCATTGAATTTTCTGTCAACGATGACAATACAGATTTCTATCAGGAGACATATGAAGGACTGGTGCGCAAGGTATATGGTAATGCTTACGAACCGGCGGTCCTTCTGGTACATAACATTTTTTATGACACAGGTGTCAGCGCAGAAGAGAAACACCGTGAGGTGGGACAGCATTATCAGCTGCCCAGTGTCAGTATGAGATCTACAATCTATCCGGAAGTGGAATCCGGCGCAATTCCCAATCGCGAGATTACACCGGATGATCTGCACCCGAACTCTAGCGGACATGAGTTGGTTGCCGAAGTGATCACTGACTGTCTGGATAAAATCTATATGCTCAGGTGGGAGGATGAGGAGCCTTGTACATTGCCGGGACCTGTGACACCCAACGCCTACGCCAATGCAAGGCGATATCAGAACCACAACAGCAATCCCGAGTGTAAAGGCTTTACACCGGATTTGACGCCGAAAAAGTATGTGAATGACATGTTCCGCTGCGGGTGGACCGCCTCACAAAAGGGTGCAAGCATCACCTTTGAGGTGGAGGGAACGGAGATAGCGGTGCAGTACCGCAAATCTGTGAATCTTCCTGCGCCTATAGCGGTGGCAATTGTGGATGATGATGAGGCGAATGTGGTTACGCTGGACGCGAATTTCGATGAAACATGGGGCGACTGCCTCTATATCGACACAGCGGCCCATCATATTGCAGCGGGCAAGCATAAAGTGGAGATTTGCATAACAGAGACACACGAGAATGATGCGGCACCTTTTTATCTCGTGTCGGTAATCTGCGCGTAAGCAATGAAATGCCTTGGCATTTTCGAGTATGGCACATCGAATAAATAAAGAGAAGGGAAATTATAGAAAAGGAGAATACATAAATGTTCAGAGATGATTTCGTGTGGGGTGTTGCCGCCAGTGCATACCAGATTGAGGGAAAGGAGCCGGGCGACGGTGCGGGCAGAATGATATGGGATGCCTTTATTGAGGAAGGGCGTATTGCAGACGGTAAGAATGCGGAGATTGCGTGCGATCATATGCACAGATATCCTGAGGATTTCAAACTGATGCGTCTTTTGGGAATCAAAGCATATCGCTTTTCAATCAATTGGAGCAGAATTATGCCGGAGGGTACGGGTAAGGTTAATCAGAAAGCCATCACCCTGTACAGAAATATGATCCTTTCCATGAAAGAGAACGGTGTTACACCGTATCTTACGATGTATCACTGGGAGTTTCCGCAGGCGCTTCAGGACCGTGGCGGCTGGTTGAACGAAGAGTCGATTCAGTGGTTCGGAGAATACGCGAAAGTGGTTGCGGAGAATTTCTCCGATATCTGCGAGTATTTTATTACGCTCAATGAGCCGGAATGTTTCGTAGGTCTCGGGCATCTGAGCGGCGTTCACGCACCGGGTAAAAAAATGGAGTACAAGGAAACTTTCCAGATTGCACACAATGCTCTTCGGGCTCACGGACAGGCGGTCATCAATCTGAGAAAATATGCAAAACAGCCAATCAAGGTCGGTTACGCGCCCACTTGCAGTATGGCATATCCGGAGAGCGATAAGCCGGAAGATATCGAGGCGGCACGAAAGGTATTGTTCTCTTTCTATAATCCGATCAGCAATTGGACTTGGAATGTGGCATGGTTCAACGATCCTGTTTTCCTGGGCAAATATCCGGAGGTTGGTTTGGAACAGTTCAAGGAGTATCTGCCTAAGATAACAGAGGAAGATATGAAACTGATTTCACAGCCTCTCGATTTCATGGGACAGAACATCTACAACGGATATATCATACGCGCGGGAGAGGACGGCGAGCCGGTATTCGTACCCTTGCCGGAAGGTCTGCCCAAGACGGCTGCGGGATGGCCCGTAAATCCCGAGTGTCTGTATTGGGGTATCAAGTTCATCTATGAGAGATATAAACTGCCGATTTACCTTACGGAGAATGGCATGTCCTGCCACGATATTGTATCCCGCGACGGACAGGTGCACGACCCCAACAGAATCACTTTCTTAGACCGTTATCTGTCAGCACTGCAGTGTGCCAGTGATGAAGGAGTAGATATCAGAGGATATTTCTTGTGGACATTCCTCGATAATTTTGAATGGGAAAAAGGTTTCAGTGAGCGCTTCGGGATCGTACATGTGGATTTCGCGACTCAGAAACGTACTGCAAAGGATTCCGCTTTCTGGTATCAGAAAGTGATAGAAAGCAACGGTAAAACCTTGTCCATAAATAATCCGCCGGCACCGATTCTTTATCTGAATCCTGTCTTTAAGCAGATGATATGGGGCGGAGAGCGTCTGGGCAAAGACTGGCCTTATGAAATCCCCGGAAACGATACGGGCGAGTGCTGGGCTGTCGGCGCGCATCCCAACGGAGACTGTACGGTGCGAGAGGGCGTTTATAAGGGAAAGACTCTCTCCGAACTGTGGGAAGAGCATCCGGAATTTTTCGGAAATATTGATTCCGACAGGTTCCCGTTGCTTGTCAAAATTATTGATGCCAAGGAGGATCTGAGTATACAAGTGCACCCGGACGATGCATATGCTAAGGCGAATGAGAACGGTTCATTCGGAAAGACTGAGTGTTGGTATGTGCTTGACTGTGATGAGGATGCCGGTCTTGTGATCGGACACAACGCTAAGAGCAAAGAAGAACTCACTGATATGATTCACACCGGCAGATGGGATGAACTGATCAGGGAAATCCCGGTGAAAAAGGGTGACTTTATTCAGATCGATCCCGGTACCGTTCATGCTATCAAAGGCGGACTTATGATTCTGGAGACGCAGCAGAACAGCGATATTACCTACCGCGTCTACGACTATGACAGACTGACGGACGGCAAGACGAGGGAACTTCACATCGATAAGAGCATTGATGTGATCACCGTGCCGGCAAAACCGGCGGAAGAGAGTGTTATTAAGGTGGGTAATCTGCCGGCAAATCAGATGAATCTGCTGATTTCCTGCGATTATTACAAAGTGTGGAAGCTTGATGTCACAAAACCAATCGAGATCTCACAGGAGTATCCGTTCCTGATCGTGAGCGTGATTGAGGGAGACGGTTTGATCAACGGACAGATGATCACGAAAGGTGATCACTTTATTCTTCCAAACGGTTACGGGACGGCCGCTATACAAGGTGATCTGCAGATGGTCTTATCGACGGTGTAGTTGACTTTTATAAGCTAAATTGGTATGATAAAACAGTATATAGAGTGTGCAGAATAGTGATGTAAACACAATATATTGATTACTAAACAGTGAGAGGGGATACATAGAGATGAGAATGTCGGAAATGCAAAGATGTAACAAGGTGACTATGCTATGTCACGGTATTATCGGTGCAATCATCAGTGCAGCGTATGTAATAGAGGTGCTGAAGGGGAGCAGGACGATTCTTTATCTTGCAATGCTTGTGCTGCTGGCGGTGGGTCCTGTTATAGTGGAAGTCGCAATATACAAGAAAAATCCCGAGAGCGATATACTCAGGAAGGTGATTGCCTACAGTTATGCGGTGATGTATGCTGTGGTTGTGTTTACTACCACCAGCAAGCTGCCGTTTACTTATATTGTTCCCATGCTTATTATTATCACTCTGTATGGAGACATTTCCTATTGCTTGAAGGTTGGCGTAGGGGGTGTTTTAGTCAATGTGGCGGATGTTATATACAAGGCGCTCGATACAGGAATTGCCCGGGCAGATCTTCCGGATATAGAAATCCGCTTAATTGTTATGGTTATCATCGTTGTATATCTATGTCTGACGGCTAAAGTACTAAAGCAGATCAATGAAGATAAACAGCAGGTGTTGGAGACGGAGAAGGAGAAGGTCGAGCAGCTGTTAAATCATATCATGCATCTTTCCGGTGAGCTGTCGGGCGGTGTTGAGCAGGTAGATAATCATATGAGCCGTCTGGATAAATCCGTGGAAGAGATGAGTGTGGCAATGGAAGAGGTGGCTTCCGGCACACAGGAGACTGCAGAATCGGTGCAGAATCAGCTGTCACGTACGCAGGAAATACAGAAGCTGATCGATGAGGTCGGCGAGGTGGGTATTTTCATCAAAGAACGCATGGATGCCGCTACCGGTGAGATGGAGAGTGGTGTAGCTGATATGGAACTGTTGTCCAAACAGTCCAAACAGTCCAGGAAGGCAAATGAAACCGTAGTCAGTCTGATGGGAGAATTACATACTCAGGCGGAGAAAATGAACGAGATCATCGGACTGATCAACAGCATTGCAAACAGAACAAGTATGCTGGCACTCAATGCCAGTATTGAGGCAGCCCGCGCCGGGGGAGAGGCCGGAGCAAGCTTTTCCGTGGTAGCGAAACAGGTGACCGATCTGGCAGATCAGACGAAGGTGGCAACCGTCAATATTGCCGAACTGATCGGAACCGTGACGGACGAGTTGAATCAGGTAACGGATGCGGTTAAGGTATTGGAAGAGAATACGGAAGCGCAGGATGAAAAGACAGAGAATCTGAACAGGAGTCTCAACGGTATTATGGAAATGACGACCACAATTGCCGAAAAGAGCACGGGACTTGAGAAGATGATTGGAAAGCTGTCTGCGGCGAACGGAGATATCGTACAGAATATTCAAGTGATTTCTGCCATCACCGAGGAGGTGACGGCTCATTCCAGTGAGACGTTGAACTCTTGTAAAGAGAATCAGGCGATTGTTGATAATGTCAGCCAGATTACTGCAAAGTTAAACCAGGATGCGAAAGAGTTAAAGAGTGGACAGATGTAAGTGGGAGCTTTATGCTCCCACGAGCAGTCTTAGTCGGAACAATCCGTCGTCCGCACTGTACTCGATAATACCGTCGTATTTTTCCACAAACGCGGAAATACTTCTGGTACCCAGACCATGACCGATTTCTTTGGTTACGGGGAGTCCGTTTTCATCAAACGTCACTTCGCCGGCATAAGGATTGATAATTTCCAAAGCAAGCAGCGGCGATGAGACTAATTTGATTCTTATGAGACGCTCGCTTGTTTTGGGGAGCGCGCTGCAGGCATGAACCGCATTTTCAATTGCGTTGGCAAGCACCATTGCAAGTTCCGACGCTTCTATGAACAGTGGATCGGTCAGACTGCAGTCTGTATTTACCGTAATCCCTTCTTGTTCAGCTTTTTGAATATAGTACACAAGTATTGCATTTACCGTAGGATTGTCACAGTAGTGAGAGACTGCGGTATTTTTATTTTGCTCATCAAAATTGTCCAGTACATGCAAGGCCTCCGACGTATTGCCGGATTCTAAAAGTATTTTTATGTTTGCGATGTAATGTCTTAAATCGTGGCGGTAAATACTTACCTTTTCCTCGCTCTTTTTCAGCATATCGGTGTGCCGCTCCATTGCCTGTATCTGAATTTTGAGTAACTGTTGCTCGTCACGCATCTGTGCCTCGCGGATAATCCTTCCGAAAAGAGCAAAAATAACGCCGTAGGCAACTATCGTGATGGAGAGTGACAGAAAGTAGTTAAAAAATATTATGTGATATTCCGAGGGAATAAGTGAGAGATCCAGCGAGTTTATAATGGCGATCGTATAATATAGACCCGGAATAAGACACAGATATCCCCAACCTCGTCTCATCACATTAATCATTTGCAGATAAAAAGGGCGCAGATAGCGATAGAGTATTATCGTCGTCGGAACACCGATGGCAGTTCTGATCAGGATTTCCCACCAGATAGAGCAGTCTGTTTCCAACCTGATATAGGTTGACACCGTAGCAGAGACGTTAGTGAAAACTGTGGCAGTCAGCATAGTAAAAACCACTAGGAAGCCCTTTCTTTTGGATAAAAAGAACAGACCAATTAAGGAACAGCCGTTGGTCACGGGCACATACATGAGCGTAAACGCATGCCATCCAAACAAAATCCAGATAGTGGCGTTGATTGCGATTGACGCCGCCAAAAAACTGCCGTATATAATCAGTGTCTTCTTCAGACTGTACTTTGTATCAAGAAGGATCAGACACATACTGCCGAATATTATGATTAAAAATGCCAGGCGAAGAGCTTGTGCGATACTCATGAACAATTACCACCTTTCCGATAAACGAGGCAAACAGATATTCTATGTTTCCACAAGCAGTCTGAGACGGAACAGCGAATCGTCTGCTCTGTATTCGATGATGCCGTTGTGTCTTTCCACAAACGCGGCAATACTCTTGATGCCCAGACCATGACCTGGCTGTGTGGATATCGGCAGCCCGTTTCTGTCAAACATAATATGCCCTGTATATGAGTTGGAGATTTCCAATGCAAGCTGTGGTGAAGAGACTATTTTTATTGTGATGAATCGATTGCTGTCTTTTGAGAGTCTGCCGCAGGCATTGATCGCATTTTCGATTGCGTTAGCAAGCACCATCGCGAGTTCGGATGCTTCCATGGGCAGCTTTTCGGGCAGCTTACAATCCGTTTCAACAGTAATCCCTTTATTCTCAGCTTTTTGAATGTAGTATACCAAAATGGCATTAACCGTAGCATTGTCACAGTAGCGGGGGACGGATATACCTTGATCCCGGTCGGTCAAACTGCCCAGTGCACGCAGCGCCTCCTCCGTATTGCCCGATTCAATAAGTACTTTTACGTCAGCGATATAGTGACTTAAATCGTGTCGGTATATTTGGGCTCTCTTCTCACCTTCTCTCAGCATATTGGCGTGCCGCTCCATTGACAGCATCTGAATTTTGAGCATTTGCTGTTCGTCACGAATTGCTGCTTCGCGAAGGAGGTTTGCATACACCGCAAAGATGATTCCGTAGGACACTATCACAATAAAGAGTGCCAGCATACAGGTGAGAAATATCCTTGGATTTTCCGAAAGAGTGGGTGCAAAAAAAATAATATTAGGAAGTATCAGTGCATAATACAGACCGGGTATCAGGCATAGATATCCCCAGCCTCTATTGATCACTGTAAGCATCTGATGGTAGGCGGGACGTAAATATCGATATAAGAATAGGAGAATAGGTGCAGCTACTGTTAGCTTCAACAAAATCTCTGTCCGGATAGACCATCCCATCGCCTGCGCCAAATAAAAACCGGGCAGAGTTACAATAGTGCAGATCATAACAACAGTCAGCATAGTGAAAACCACCGACAATCCTTTTCGCTTTGACAGGAAAAACAGTGAGATCAACGTGGTGCCATTTACTATGATCGGATAAAGAGAATAGAAAAGACCCATTCCGAGCAGGATGCCGATCGTCACACCGAGGGCAATCACAACGGCAGTGACGATGCCATAAATTATCAATGTTTTCTTTAAAGGATATTTTCTGTCAAGCAGGGCCAGACACAAACTATTGCCGAACAAAATAAGAAAAATCTGCCGTATGAGTTCCGCAGTGTCCATGATCAGTTCCCCCTTTCCAAGAGATAAGCCATAAAGGTTTTTCTGGCATCCGTTGCATAGAGGCGGGAAATGCCCAATTTTTCCTCTGTGGATAATCGAAGTTCTCTTGAAGTTATGTTTCTGATATGCTGCATATTAACAACAACAGATGCGGAAATCTTTAAAAACCGGCTGTCCGGCAGAGAAGCCGTCAGTTCCGTAAAAGATTCCCTGTAACATATGCTTTCCAGTGTTTTATCCTCTGTTGTATGGGCGATAAGGCGATGCTGGTAATATTCCAGATATAAAAGATGCGCATAGGGGATGCTCTCAATGCCGCCGTTGTGTGTCTGGAATACGAAGCGTTTCTGATCTTCCGCATCCAGTTTGGCAATCACCTTGTCCAATATGGCAAACAGATCTGCCTGTTCAAATGGTTTCAGCAGATATCCCCCTGCATCAACCTGATAGGACTGCAGTGCATAATCAGGTGAGGAAGTCAGGTAAATAATGACAGCAGTGTTGTCGTTTTCACGAATCGAAGTTCCTATTTCTATACCATTAGCGCATGGCATGAGAATGTCCAAAAGATATATATCGCAATGTTTCCTTGAACCTATATGCTCCAGCAGTTCATCGCCGGAGTGATATTTGCGAAGAGAAATATTCAGTTCCGGGTGCAGATGATGATATGTCTCAATCATGGAATATGTGCGTTCCAATTCTTCTGTATAGTCATCGCAGATTGCTATTTGAATCACGTTTTATCCTCCTGTCATGCAGTGTGTGTGCAGAATAAGTGATATAGTGTGCAGATTAAGTGATTAACTCCACAAGACTCAAGTTATCTATTAAAATAATAAACAATTCCAAACGTAATCCATTATAGAAAAATATATGGATAAAGTCAAAGGAATGAAACCACATATTATTCTCTTACTTTGCAGGGCAGCACCATATCAAAGATAGTATGGTGCTGTTTTGTATTGAATGCCGGAATATTCTGTAATCAGCACCGCCCATCAATCAGATGAGCGGTGCTGATTCTGTCATCTTATAACCTGCACTGTGAAAGCGGTTGTCTGTGGAGGGATACTGGCAGTCATGAATGATGCGTGTTCCACTCTGACTCTAAATCCGGTCCGCAGTGAGGAGAGAGAGGTCCGTCTTCCGAAGAAATCCAAAATAGTTGTGTTGGGGGTAATATTAAACCGCACGATAGAAGAGGGATTCTGGTTGCGAAGAACCATAATATAATTATTACGGCTGTTTATTTCTACTATTCTGCCGGTGGTGGATTCAGTCTGATTGCCCCTTCTTACAACTTGAATAAAGAAAGCCTGTGACTGTGGAGGGATGCTCCGGGTCATCACAGATGAGAAGACAGCATCCACCCTCATCCCGCGCTGCAGTTCACCCGCACGGATATTCCGTCCGCGTTCATCCTGTATTGTGGTATCTTGATTTACAACCAATCGAACGGAACCTCTTTGGCTGGCACAACCAATACAATTATTATATGAAATCGTCACCAACGTAGTGTTGCGGTCACGGGAGATTTCCTCAATCAGTGCGGAAAATACACGGATCACATCACGGTTTGGTGTCAGGGACGGAGGAAAATTTCCAAAAGTGTCCATACAAATACCTGTTACCTGTTTATTGTTTTATTAATAGTATATGTATGGAATGAGAATCGTCCACAGCAAGCGATACATCGGATATTGGTCATGCAGCTCTAGCAAATCCCGGCGATGATACTTCGATATTCATCTATTTTTTTAGATTTTCGAATCTGTTTGATTTGCTTATCGGTCAGCCCCGTATATTGCCGCATATAGGCCCACAATTCTTTCATGCGGAATAAAACCGGCTGATCGCCGGACATAAGTTCTATATATCCTGCCAGAATTTCATCGTGGAAATCCCGAAATCTTTTTAAGTCATCTGTATTTGACAAGGTTTCGGGACTTTGTGTTTTCAAAATTGCCGGAAGTGTGGGGGCGGCGAGGATACCGCGTCCCAGCATAATTCTTTCTACGGGCATAAGTTCGCCGGCAACCGTGTCATAAGATGCCCTAGATACAATATTGCCGTTATAACACAGAGGAATCGCCCGGAGCGTTTCCTGCGCTGTCCTGAAAGCTTCCACATGCGGAGTTCCATCATAGAATTCCTTTTGCAGACGCGGATGAACAATCAGTTCTTTTATAGGATATTTCATGTAAATGGCAAGAAGCGTCTCCCATTCACCTACGGATTCCATGCCGATTCTGGTTTTTATGGAAATTTCCAAAGGACATTTGTTAAATATTTCTTCCAGAAAAGCATCCAAAGTATCGGGAATGCTGAGAAAGCCGGCACCTCGTTTTTTGGCAACGACCGTACCGGAGGGACAGCCTAAGTTAAGATTCACTTCCCGATATCCATATTCGGCCAGTTCGGAGGCAATTGACAGAAAGACCTCAGCCTGATTGGCAAGTATCTGGGGCACCACTGTAAGACCTTTATTGTGCTCCGGCAATACCTCGTTTAGCTCCTTGTAGTTCAGATTCTTATTGGACAGAAAAGGAGTGAAATACTTATCGATTTCGCCATAGTGACGAGCGAATGCATTGCGGTATATGAATGTGGTGATTCCCTCCATGGGTGCCAAATATATCTGCATAGATAACCTCGTTTTTTATCAATTATTTTTTATAGTATACACTTGCCATTAAGTCATTTCAACATTCACAGGGGAAACGCGATATGAGGAAACGCTCAACAAGCCGTTGTCGGAGGGTAAGAAAAAAATGATTAGCAAATTGACGCAGCAATTTTTGATATGATAAAATAATAAAAAACATATTGAGGGAGAAGCGGAGAAATGAAAATGAAAAAGAAGGCAGTGATAGCTGCGGCGGTATTTTCAGCGGCATTGAATCTGAGCGCATGTGCTTACGGTCCGCCGCCGGATGACTGGGATAGTGACAACAGTTCCTCTGTTTCGGATGAAAATTCTTATGACACAGATTCGGAAAACGGTGATGTGGGAGAATATTCACAGGATGAGTAACGATGTAAAAACCGAACATATGCGGGAACTTGCCGAATACCGGCGTGGACTGTGGACGGAACCAAGACTTAAATTTCTGTTTTTGGAGCTTACGCTGCGCTGTAACGAGAGGTGTATTCATTGCGGAAGCCGTTGCGGAGATTTTCCGAGTGAAGAGCTGACGCTCGAACAGTACAAGGATTTTCTTGATAAGATCAAGCGTGATTTTGGAACGAATGGAATCCAACTGTGTATCACCGGTGGTGAGCCGCTGTTGAGAAAAGATTTTTTTGATATAGTAGGTTACGCGCATTCAATCGGATTTCATTGGGGAATGACCTCAAACGGCACGCTGATTGATAATGAGAGTGCCGCAAAACTTGAGAAATGCGGAATGGGTACCGTTTCAATCAGTCTGGATGGAATGAGGGAAACGCACGATGCGTTCCGACAGACTCCCGGCGGATGGGATGCAGCGGTGAGAGGAATAAATGCGCTTATTGACAGAAATGCTTTTCAGTCTGTTCAGGTGACAACCGTGGTACATAAGGGCAATTTGGACGAGCTGAACGAGTTGTATGAATATCTTTGCGGTGTTGATATCGATTCATGGAGGATTATAACGATTGAACCTATCGGCAGAGCGAAGGACGCGGGAATGAGCCTTGATGCAGAAGATTACAGACGGGTATTTGATTTTATCCGTGAGAAAAGACTGGAGAATGTGCCGATTCTTTACGGCTGCACACACTATCTTGGGATCAAGTATGAGCGGGAAGTACGCGATTGGTATTTTCTCTGCAATGCAGGAATATATACGGCGGGAATACGTACCAACGGAGATATCGGTGCTTGTCTGGATATAGAAATGCGCCCGGAGCTTCTTGAAGGGAATATTCTGACAGACGATTTCACTTGGGTCTGGAAAAACGGATTCAGGACATACAGGACGAATCTGTATAACAGAAGCACAAAATGCTCAGCTTGCGGTGAGCGTGAATACTGCGGAGGCGGCTCTTTCCACAGTTGGGATTTTGACAGAGACGAGCAGAGGGTATGCTTTAAGGGAATACTGTTTTAGACGCTGTTGTTATTGAAACAGAAGCATACAAACAATCATAGATACAGGTTGATGAAGCAAATAGATCCAAACAGTGTGCTGACCAACGATTGAAAACATTGGAATCTTTTTATATGCAATTTTTTTCCACAAATCTTGCTTTTCAAAAATCAAATAGAAGAAGTATCCGGTCAAGAACAGAAACAACCACGGAAACATAGGAAAATAATCATACGAAATAAAACCCGGATACGGAAAACCAAACGGTGTCAAAATCTTTATATGATACAAGCTTTTGGACAAGATCAGAAGCTTTATTTCGCCAATACCTAAATAACCCCTATGAACATTCTTGAAAAGTACAAAAGCCGTAAAACTGACAATCATCCCGATTGTCGGCGGAACTTTACGCATGATCTTATGAAGTGGAATCATAAACAGAACTGCACATCCCATAAAATTCAACACACCGAACCAAATCGGTTCCGTAGGAGTAACCAGCAATGTGATTGCCGAGATTGCAAGACCACACAAATTGAAAAAAATACCCCGTCGAATATTATTTGCTTTTCCCAATTGCCAGACAAAACCGGATATCAATACAAATGCCAGGCTAAGTGATTGCTGCCAAATACGAATGCGGGGCTGTGAATACCAAGCCGGATTTTTCCCATATACGATATGAACATCATACAGAAAATGTAATATGACCATATTTGTGATAGCCAATCCCCGAATGCCGTCAATCAGCAGATATCTTCTTTTGTCCATGATCATGCGCTCCCTGAAAAATCAATGCCGTCTGTTGTTATTACAGAGACTCAAAAACTCATCAGTAACAATACCGTTCCAAGTCCGGTTCCGCATATCAATCCCAATATACAGGTAGCCACCGCAAATCGGTCAAATACCCTTCCCAGCTTTTTGTTCAAAAGGACATGATATGTTTTGTCCGTTCGATACAATTGCCTTCGAAAAACTCCCTCCTCCGGGAACAGGCAGGGAATCTCTTCACCTTCCACCAGATAATAAGCAACCTTATACTTGGATTCCTCTGATGGCAGATCTACTCGCAGGAACTTGGCTTCCTTCCACTTTGAAGTTAGCAGCAATACCGAGCAGATTATAAAAGTGATTACCAGCAGCACAGAGAGAATTAACAGGAAATAGATGACGCCAAAGAATACGTACCCCAAATTTCCCGTAAGCACGCATACTAAGACTGCGATGACAATCATAATAAATACGTATTCCATAGAACACGCTCCTTTCCTGGCCGTTGTTTTTTGTCACTATGATTATATCATATAATACAAATCAAAACATCATAGGTGGAAGCAGAAAGTGAAGAAAAATGTACAGACAATAAACCCCATTTCTATTTTTTCGATTTAATTATGCAACATCGATTATATCTGTTATAATAAAAAAGGATTGATTATGATGCAGTGATTATGAGGTGAGTGTAGATATGAAATACAGACTTGATCGCAACGGCAATAAGATTTCCCAGTTGGGTTATGGGTGCATGAGATTCACAAAAAAGGGAAATAGCATTGACTATGAAAAGGCCGAGCAAGAGGTGCTTCTTGCCATCGAAAAGGGTGTCAATTACTTTGATACCGCCTATCTTTACCCCGGCAGTGAGGAATGTCTCGGACGGATTCTGGATGAAAACAACTGTCGAGACAAGGTCTATATTGCTACCAAGCTTCCGCAGTATATCATGCGTTCCTCTGCGGCGATTGACAAAACCTTTAACGAGGAGCTTTCACGTCTCCGCACTGACCATGTTGACTATTACCTGATGCATATGTTTACGGACTATGTGGAATGGGAGCATCTCAAGGATTTGGGTATTGAAGAATGGATTGAACGGCAGAAAGCAGAGGGGCGCATTCGCAATATCGGCTTTTCTTACCACGGCGATACAGATATGTTTCTGAAAATTCTGAATGCCTATGATTGGGATTTCTGCCAGATTCAGTATAACTATCTGGATGAACATACGCAGGCGGGTAGGACGGGACTTCTGGCGGCGGCCGAGAAAGGAATTCCGGTTATCATCATGGAACCTCTTCGCGGTGGCAATCTGGTTAATCTGCCGGACAAAGCGATGAAGGTGCTTGCCTCTGACGGCAATGGATATACGCCTGCTGAGTTGGGACTGCGCTGGCTGTGGAATCAGCCGGAAGTCAGCTGCGTGCTCTCCGGTATGAACTCCGAGGATATGGTGAAGGAGAACATTCGCATCGCCTCGGAAGCGGAGCCGGGGCATCTTACAGAAGAAGATCTGGGAATCGTGGAGCGAATCAAGCAGATTCTTCGTGAAAGGGAAAAGGTAGGTTGCACGGGCTGCCGATACTGTATGCCATGTCCCAGAGGAGTGGATATTCCGGGCAACTTCTATTATTATAATTTGATGTATATGGAGGGCAAGGCATCGGCCCGCTTCGCGTTTGCTCAGAATATAGGAATACGCAAGGAACCCGGTTTTGCATCACAGTGTATCAGATGCGGCAAATGTGAAAATCATTGTCCGCAGCACATACATATTCGTGAAAAACTGAAAGAAGCCGATCGCAGCCTCAGACCGTTACCCTATAGGATCGGTATTAATATTGTGCGCAAATTAATACTCAGATAGTATACTGCCGTTATGAAGTTTTTGAAGTACTTTGATATATCGTGCTGATTACGGGCGCTTATCAGGCTACGGCGATTGCTCTTGCATCCGATATTCTTGGCTCGGTAGTGACAACGATTACCTATGCAAAGCATAACTGATTTTAAATTACATGGTCTGTGCGTGATAGGGAAGGAGAAAAAATGGAAGGGAAAAGATTATCAGATGCTAATGGCATTACAAGGAATTATCTTGATTCTATTCTTGTAGAGGAGAGATTGGTTGACTCTGTGCTTCCCAATTTGGAAATCGAGTTTTTCGGGGAAACATTTGCCAGCCCGATTATGACGCCGGCGTTTTCACACCTTCCGGCTTACCATGACAGGAATCTGACAGGGCTGGAGGAATATTCCATAGCTGCCAAGAACTTGGGCATTGTCAATTGGTGCGGAATGATGGAAAATGACATGTTTGAAAAACTGGCTGCCACAGGTGCCAGAACAATCCGGATTATAAAGCCTTATGAAGACAGAGAGAAAATACTGGACCAGATGGCATTTGCCGAGAGAAGCGGCGCACTGGCGGTAGGAATAGATATTGACCATATTTTTGGAAAGGGACAGTACGATGTGGTATTAGGAGAGCGGATGGCACCTCAGTCGAAAGATGATCTGCAGTCGTTCGTCAAATCGACCGGTCTGCCCTTTGTGGTAAAAGGGGTGCTGAGCGTTAAAGACGCCGTAAAATGTGCCGAAGCCGGAGTGAAAGGGATTGTTGTCAGCCATCATCACGGCCGTATGCCCTATGCCGTTCCGCCGCTCATGGTGTTGCCTGAGATTGCAGATGCTTTGAAGGGGTCCGATGTGAAGATTGTTGTGGATTGCAGCATTGATACAGGAGCGGATGCTTACAAGGCTTTGGCTCTGGGTGCAGATGCGGTGTCTGTCGGCAGAGCAATCTTACCGGCTCTGGAGGAAAAAGGTATTGCAGGTGCAGAGCAGTACATCAAAGAGATGAATGATGAGCTATCCATGATGATGAGTTTTACCGGATTCTCCGGATTAAAGGAGATGGATGCTTCCGCATTATGGATAAACGGCAGAAGATATCAACGATAAATAGCTAAAGAACCGGAAAAGGATAAGGCAATAGCGATATTTTACATCCAAATTAGAGGAATACTGTCAAATATGGGGTATAATTGAGCGGTATAATATGGTATAATTATTAAATATCACAAAGGAGAATGCATAGCAAAATGATTTCACTTCGCATCAAACATTTGTTATTAGCGGTATTTGCGATTTCCTGTCTTTTAATTCCTGTCAGTATTGTTTCTGCTGAGGATACTAAAAGTGAGTGGGGATATTTTACGTTTCTCTACGATAACAGCAGCGGGCTTCCCACATCTGAAGCAAATGCTGTGGCGCAGACGAACATCGGATTTATCTGGATCGGAGGATACAGCGGACTGACACGCTATGACGGAATTGAATTCAACCACTTTGATTCGACAACAGGTATTTTCAGTGTCAATTGTCTGTATGTGGATTCTAAAGACCGTCTGTGGATCGGAACAAATGACAGCGGTCTTGCGTTACGTCAAACCGCGCAATTTAGTTTCTGGGGGAAAAATGAGGGATTAACATCTCTGTCTGTACGCGCACTCTGTGAGGACGCAGCAGGGAATATCATCGTTGCGACAACAGAGGGTATGGCATATATTGACAATGACAATCAATTACATAGGATAGAGGATCCCAGAATCAAGGATAAGTATGTCCGTCGGTTGACGGCAGACGCAGACGGGGTCATTTACGGCAGCACAATGGACAGCTGTTTTTTTTCGATGGAAAATTTAGAGCTGACCTCATTCTATGACGGAGAAGAAATGGAAATCGGAGAAGTATTCTGCATTACGCCGGACCCGAATAAAAAAGGTAAAGTTTATCTTGGCACGGGGGGCTCCGAAATCGTATGCGTAAATATGATGGATGGTTTGAAGGACGCAAGAATTCTTTCTGTTTCTCCGCAGGAACATATCAACGATATATATATCGCTTCCGATAACAAAATGTGGGTCTGTTCAAATAACGGGCTGGGTTATTTTGATGAAAACAGAAAATATGTTGAATTCAAAAATTCTCCGATGACCAGTTCAATCACCTCAATAATGGAAGATCAGGAAGGCAGTCTGTGGTGTACATCTTCCAGACAGGGTGTTATGAAGGTCGTGAGATCGCCTTTTGTAGATATCACAGGTATTTCCGGTTTAGACCGTGTGGTGGCAAACACCACATGCATATATCAGGGTGATCTGTATATCGGGACCGATGTGGGACTGCAGCTGCTGGATAAAAATTACACACCGAAGGAAAATGTTT
>JAFLTD010000279.1 GCA_022510625.1 Lachnospiraceae bacterium | reverse complement strand
ATAACAGAAAATCACCACAAATTTTATTTAGTTGTTGCTGAAGGCATCTGGAAAGAGCCTCGGAGTATCAGTTCCCGGCATTGGCCACTCTGATATACGTGGATTGGTTACCTACAGGTCAATGGTCCGCCGTGAGCTCTACTGTCTAAAAGCGTGGATCACAGCTGCCTGTGCCAACATAGTTTGCTCGTAGATAGCTCGAACCTTGAAATGGCCGAAGCCCTTTCAAGATGCCTTCAGTTGTTCCTTTTGTTTTGGCCAGATGTATGTGGCACAAGCCATCTTACATCTGCTTGATCACCCACCATAACAGCGGGATGATGATGTCAAGGTTGCGAAGCACCGCTTTAGCGGCTTGACCTTGATATCAGCAGCACGATGTTATACCTGAATCAGGTTGTATGATCCGTCATCATGCCCCACATAAAGCATGCAAGCTCTCTTGCTATGGCAGTTTTGGCTACATTGTGTTTCTTGTTCCTGTTTAAGACTAGCTTGTAGTACTTGCGCCTTAACCGCTCGTTAGCTTTGTCGGCATACGCAATGACTTGCGCTGTATTTCCTTCCTGACGAGCCTTTAGGGCTTTGGATTTATAACCTATCTGTCCTCGGGAGTAGCTCTGTGATGCTTCCGTTAACAGCATACGCACATGACGATTGCCGGCTTTTGTTATACTCAGCCTTGTTTGTCCATCGCCACTGGAATCTTCTCCCGGTACCAGACCGAGATAGGAAGCAAATTTTTCTGCGTTGGCGAAACGATTGAAGTCACCAACTTCAACAAGCACTGAGAGGGCTGTATGGGTCTTCACACCGATGAAACAGCAGAGCTTCTTGACAGACTCTCTGTATTCGTCCTTGGATGCAAGCTCTTCAATACGTTTGTCAAGCCTTTCAAGCTTATCGCTCAGGGCGGTGAATGTCAGCAGGTATTCATCGAGGATCTCTTTATACAGAGCCTCAGGCTTTAAACACTTCAGCCAATTGATATGCGCCGCTGTCCAATGACTGTTACCATCATAGCGGTAGCCATGACGGAGACAGAATGCAAGGATCTGCTGCTTCACCTTTTTTAGTGCCAGCTTATGATCGTCCCTCATGCGCAGGAATTCTTTGGTTTCCTCATCCGCTACTGTAGGGATATGGACAGGACTGTAATTATGCTGCGCAAGGCATCTGCCTATTATCTCAGCGTCACGCCTGTCGGTCTTGACCCGTTTTTTACTGCGTTGTTCCAGCATTGTAGTTGGTGCAAGTATCACACAGTTAACATGATGTTCTGTTAGCTGATGATATAAAGTATAACCGAGGCAGCCTGCCTCATAACCGCATATGAAGTTCGCATCGTTTCCGTAGATGGTACGAAGAAACTCCAGATACTTAAGAACATTTTTGTAATCAGCTTCTGTCCTCTGGAAGTGAGAACCTTTCTCTGCTTCGATTGTGTACGCACAAAGTGTAAAACTTTCTTTATGTGTATCCATTCCTACGTAAACTGTGTTATAATTCATTTGATGACCTCCCTTTGTATGCGGTAATCC
>JAFLTD010000278.1 GCA_022510625.1 Lachnospiraceae bacterium | reverse complement strand
TGGTTCCGGATCACGAGAAATTGTTTCCCCGCTGGCTCAGGGACCGCCTTGCCGTGATCCCGACGGTGTACCGCCAGCAAAAGACCATGTACGATAACCGCACCCATAGCTGTGAGGACCGGATCGTTTCTCTGGAACAGCCCCATGTCCGTCCAATCCAGCGCGGGAAACGCCCCAACCCCACAGAATTTGGGCAAAAGCTGCACCTTTCCGTGGTGGATGGCTACACCTTTTTGGAGCAGGCCAGCTGGAGCAACTTCAATGAGGGCAATGACCTTGAAGCTGCCGTGGAGGATTACAAGCGCAAATTCGGCTTCTATCCCAGCGCGGTGCTGGCGGACAAAATCTATCAAACCCGCTCCAACAAACTCTTTTGCTCCGAACGCGGCATCCGCCTGTCCGGCCCGCCTCTGGGCCGCAGAAAGGCCTCTGAATCCGACGCCAAAATCAAGCGGCAGATATACAAAGATTCCTGTGAACGTAATGCCATCGAGGGCCGCAACGGAACCTCCAAACGCCGTTTTGGCCTCGACCGCATATTTTCCAAACTGGATGAAACCGCTAAGACCGAAGCGGCTCTCATCCTCATGGCCATGAACGCCAGCCTACGGCTGGTGCGTTGGCTTGTACGTTTCTTCCGTTCCCTTCTGCTCCCAGTTCACTTTCTGTGTTTTTCAGTAGACCCTAATTAATGTCGTTTACTATAAATACCCGGAGCGGCATCTGTTACTACGTTTTTGTTTCCGCAAAGCTGACGCTCTCCGCAAACAAAAACGACACCGCAATGGGTGTTCAGTCCAATTCAAGTTGGTTAACGCTGTGCGCCGGCCAATTTGTAATTGCGGTGCCGTTTTTTATGTCCGGATCTCGCAAATTAACAAAATGATTTAACTTGAATCAAACTGAACAATATCATTAGATGTGAGTTAATTATACTCGAAAACTGTGAATAAGTCTATTGCTTTCAATTACGGGCAAAAAAAATAACGGGTACTCGGCTTTTACACCGAATACTCGTTATCTCGTTTACCAACCCCGTCTGACAGATGCCATAATCGTAATTTTCACTTTACTTTCTTATGAGCACCCGTGTAGTGTGGCCGGGGGCTTTTTCCCGGATTCAGCGTCACAAATTACCGCAGCTTCAGCCCATCTTTAAAAGCATTTCCTACCTTCCCGCCCAGCACCAGATAGGCGTTGTTCATGGGGTCAAAGGTGATGGGCTGAAGCTTTGCCGGATCGACCTTACCGTCGGTCAGCACGCTCTCATCGGCACACACATTGACGATCTCGCCCACCAGCCGGCAGGTTTCGGGATCATAGCTGACCAGTTTGCACTCCAGCGCCATGGCCAATTCATCAATGAGAGGCGCGTCCACAAATTCGCTCCCGGTGGTGTGGAAGCCGCATCGGGCCAGCTTGTCGGGCACGTCGTTGCCGGACACTACGCCGACGTAATCGCACTCCACCACATGGGCCGCGTCCGCCATGCTGACAGTGAAGGCCTTGCGTGCCAGAATGTCGTGGGTGGTCTTGTGGCCGGCGCTGATGC
>JAFLTD010000277.1 GCA_022510625.1 Lachnospiraceae bacterium | reverse complement strand
AAGTCCGGGGCATTTGCCTCGGATTTTCTTTAAAAAGAGCTGTAAAATCCTGAGTTTTTGGGAATTTTCATGCTCTTTTATGGTATAATGGAAGTATCAATGAAAGGCGGTATACTTCCATGATGACTCAGAATGCTGACAAGAAAAGGGAACAGATCCAGATGTTCTGTATGGACGACATGGTTCCCCGCGACCATCTTTTGCGGAGCATTGATAAAGCCATTGACTGGAGCTTTATTTACGAACTGGTAGAGGATAAATACAGTCCTGATAACGGACGTCCGAGCATGGATCCCGTCATGCTGATAAAGATCCCTTTTATCCAGTATCTGTATGGCATCAAAAGTATGCGTCAAACAGTAAAAGAAATAGAGGTAAATGTTGCTTACCGCTGGTTCCTTGGTCTTGAGATGATGGATAAAGTTCCCCATTTCTCCACATTTGGCAAGAACTATACCAGAAGATTTAAGGACACAGACCTTTTTGAACAGATATTTTCCCATATCCTGCAGGAGTGTTATAAATGCGGACTGATAGACCCCAGCGAGGTATTTGTGGATGCTACCCATGTAAAAGCAAGGGCAAACAGTAAAAAGATGCAGAAACGCATTGCACAGGAGGAAGCTCTGTTTTTTGAAGAACTGTTGAAAAAAGAGATTGATGAAGACCGGGAAGCGCATGGGAAACATCCGCTTAAGGAAAAGGATGATGACAAGGATGAGCCTCCCTGCGGTGGCACCGGCGGTAAAGAGGAGAAGACCATTAAGGTAAGTACGTCGGATCCTGAAAGCGGCTGGTTCCGCAAAGGGGAGCATAAAAATGTATTTGCCTATGCAGTACAGACTGCCTGCGATAAGAATGGCTGGATCCTGGGATACAGCGTACATCCTGGAAATCATCATGACAGCAGGACATTCAAGGCCCTGTACGACAAGATAAAGGACATCGGAATAAAGACCCTGATAGCAGATGCAGGATACAAGACCCCAGGCATCGCAAAGCTGTTGATAGATGCAGGGATCGATCCTCTGCTGCCGTATAAATGTCCCATGACCAAGGAAGGCTTCTTCAAAAAATGCGAGTACGTTTATGATGAGTTCTATGACTGCTACATATGTCCGAACAACCAGGTACTGAACTACCGTACTACCAACCGCGATGGTTATCGGGAGTACAAGAGCTGTGGTGCAGTTTGTGCAGGCTGTCCGTATCTCGCACAGTGTACGCAGAGTAAGGATCATGTAAAAACTGTGACCAGACATGTGTGGGAACCATATATGGAGATGTGCGAGGATATCCGACACACCTTAGGGATGAAAGACTTATACGCTTTGAGAAAAGAGACCATAGAGCGAATCTTTGGAAGTGCAAAAGAGAACCACGGATTCCGGTATACACAGATGTATGGAAAAGCACGGATGGAAATGAAAGCCGGGCTTACCTATGCCTGCATGAATTTAAAGAAACTGGCAAAGATGAAAGTAAAAATGGGGCTGATAGAGGTTGGCACTGCCATAAAAACACTCACTGATATCATTTTTGTCCTTAGAATTAGAAA
>JAFLTD010000276.1 GCA_022510625.1 Lachnospiraceae bacterium | reverse complement strand
ATATTGCAGGAGCGATAATGTATTTAGGATTACTGATATTGATATAAGAGACAGAAAAATCGGGAGCATCCAATGACTGAAATACATATTACCAAAGATGAGGCGCACAAATTCATATTGTATAAGCAGGGACTGCTTGGAGATTATCGGTTCGAAGGGAAAAGCGGTATTCTTGATTTTGTCCGGAAAACTGAATGTTTTAAACATATGGTATGAACCCGGAATCAAACTGACCAAAGCCCTGGAGAAGAGTGTGAATTCCGTAATTAAGCACTTTGAAAAATTTAATATGAAAAAATAGCTTAATCAGGCATTGGGCAGCATAGCTTGGCTCTTGTATAAGAAAGGGGAAAGAATGAGCGATAAAGTACACGTGTCAGTCGTAGTGCCGGCGCATAATGAAGAAAAGTATGTTAAGCGATGTATTGATTCCATTAAGGAATCAGCCGGTTATTTCAAGGGAAATGTTGAAATTATAGTAGTATGTAACCGCTGCACGGATAAAACAGAAGAAATTGCAAGGAGCAACGGTGCTATTGTTGTCAAGAACGAAGATCGTTGTATTGCCAAAGTGCGTAATACAGGCATTCATTCAGCACGAGGTAAGATCATTATCACGATCGACTGCGATAATCGTATGACCAAAGGAACAATAGCGGAAATATATTACTTGCTGAAAACCGGCAAATATATTGGCGGCGGAGCACCGATCCGGTTTGAAAGATATTCTTTTCCCCTTTGGTGCAATGACATGATGTGCAGAGTTTTATTTGCGATCACAGGTTTGTACAGTGGTATTTTCTGGGCCACTAAAGAAAGCTTCGATGCCATAGGCGGTTTTGCAGATCAGAAGGCGATGGAAGATGTTGCGACGGCAAAGGTGCTTAAGAAATATGGTAAATCCAAGGGCAAGAAATATACAACGCTTAGAAAGAATCATCTTATTAACTCCACAAGAAAGTATGATGATCTGGGGGATTGGTTATATTTTAAATTAATGGTTAAGAATGCGGGAACCCTTATAAAAGCAGCATTGGGAAATACACAGGAGCTTGACAAACTACTTGATGAAATGTTTTATGATTATAATAATCATCATTGATAAGAAACTCTGATTTATACCGAAAAAAGAAAAGGACGCCCACCGCGTCCTTTTCTTTTGATCTTATTCATCCACCTACTCTTCATTCGGTTCTAAAAGCGCCTTCTCATAGCTCTCCAAGATAATAGATTGTATCTTGTCACGAGTCTCTGAATTGATCGGATGCGCAATATCACGATACTCGCCATCATTAGCCTTTTTGCTTGGCATTGCAATGAAAAGACCTTTTTCACCCTCAATCACTTTAATGTCATGAACTACGAATTCATCGTCTAAGGTTATTGAGACGATTGCTTTCATTTTGCTGTCTTGAGTCATCTTACGTACGCGGACATCAGTAATTCTCATGAAGCTCAGCCTCCTTATCATATGATACCGGACAGAAACCTGCCGGTTTTCACAAGCTTTCCACACAAGTCATACTCATCAAGCCACGTAGCTTGCAATAAACATTTAGTTA
>JAFLTD010000275.1 GCA_022510625.1 Lachnospiraceae bacterium | reverse complement strand
TTAATGCTGATAATCACCATTTTGGTTATGGTTCCAATGCGTTCATTGCAGGCGATGCAGGCTGAAGATTTTGTTACATATATGGGAAGTCCGATCTGTGATTTACTTGTGGAGGTTACGCAGGGTGACTCGTTAGAGGAAAGAAATGCCAAGCTTTCGAATTTACTCAGTGAAGAAGCAGAAAAGGGCTACATTCAAAATGTTGATGTATTGCGGCGTGTACGTCTGCAGGCTTTTAGTAACACGAATGAGCCGGTAGGGGTACATGTTGATACGGGTTTGGCAGCCGGGAAGGGAATTGTTTATCTCAGCGGTTCGGCTCCGTCAGATGAAAAACACATTGCACTGTCTTATCTCCTTGCGGATGAACTTGGTAAAGAGGTGGAAGATACGGTAGACATTACAACCGATAATCAAACCTATTATTTGGAGATTTGCGGTATTTATCAAGATGTAACAAGCGGTGGAAAAACAGCAAAAACGATATATGCTTTTCCGGGTGAATTATCGGAAAAGTATACCTATCAGTTAGAACTGTCAGCTGATGGTACATCAGCTTCTGATATATCAGTTGATGAATTTGCTAATAATTTGAAATCTCAATTGGGAAGCGGATACAGCATAAAGAATATGGATGGTTTCCTTGAACAGACATTAGGAGGCGTTACGACTCGTCTCAGTCAGGCAGTTTATCTGGTCATCATGATAGGCTTTGTTATAACCATTTTCATTGTACTGTTATTCATTGAACTACGATTGGCCAGAACCATGCGTGCTTTGGCAGAAAAAATTGTTATGGGTATTCCGCTAAAGGCAATTTGTATCCAAGAACTTTATCCGATACTTTTTACCGGAGTTACAGGTGTGATTTTAGGTATTATTATGACGGAATTGATAGGAGAAAAGGTTGTCAGCGGCTTATTCTCTATGCTTGGATTGGGAATAACGAGCTTTTCTTTTTCGGCTATGACAATAAGCTGCATTTTGGTTCCGGTTAGCCTGATCATTATCCTTGTAATAATTAACTTGGGCGTTTGCACGAAGATTAAGAAAATTGACGTATCCGGATATTTCAACCAATAAGAGGAGGAAGATAATGAGTATATTAGAAACAAAAAGTTTATGCAAGGACTATGGCGCAAATCATATTCTTACGGACGTAGACTTCCAGATTAGTAACGGAGAATTCGTTGCTATAATGGGACAATCAGGCGGCGGGAAATCAACATTTCTATATTGTGTCAGCGGAATGGATCATCCGACATCAGGCAAGATATGTTTTGACGGAGCTGATATGGCAGATTTGTCCGATAAACAAATGCAGGAACTCCGATTGAAAAGAATGGGATTTGTTTTCCAGAAACCAAGCTTTCTGAAAAATCTTTCTATTATTGATAATATTGTGTATCCGGCATTTCAATTGGGAGAAGTAAACCGGTCAGAAATTGTTCAGGAAGCTTTGGCACTTATGGAAGAGATGGGAATTTCATCCGTTGCGGAACATGACATTTATAAAGTTTCGGGCGGACAGCTTCAGCGGGCAGCAATCTGCAGAGCTATGATAAATCACCCGGATATTC
>JAFLTD010000274.1 GCA_022510625.1 Lachnospiraceae bacterium | reverse complement strand
TCTGCTTATATTGCTCCATTCGTTCCGCAAGAAAGTGATTGAACACGAAGCGACAGCAACCAAAGGTACGCTGTATTAAATTTTCCTGTACCCTGTTTGGGTAGATACGAAATTTATAGCTATACTCCATGTTTTTGATACTCCCCACGGCTAAAGCCGGGAGATTCTCGACTCAACGACCGCAGCCTTCAATGTGAGAGGTCTTACAAAATCTCCTCGAGCGTATAGGTTCGGGCGTGTCCCGCCCTACCGCACATGGTTTACTGCACCTCCGTTTCACTGTCCGGAGTGTGTTCCACAATATCGCCAGGCTGGCAATTAAGTAGCGTACAGAGAGTGTCAATAGTTTTCCAAGACACAACCTCCCCATCCCTAAGCTGCTGAATTACTCGTTCCCCAAAAATTCGCTCCCGCCGGAGCCTGTATGAAGTATATCCAGCTGCTTTTAATGCTCCCAAAACATCAAATTTATACTTTATTGACATAATACACCACCTTTCTATAAATAGTATAACGCAAGAAAACACACAAATCAAGTGTACAGGATAACCAAAGCAAGCACACAATATTTGTGTATATTCCCAATGGACAAACACACATAATAGGTGTATACTGGTATCAGAAAGGAGGTGAACACAGTGGCCCGGCGCAAAAAGAATAGCGGAAACCAAGACACTTCCCTCAAAGTGATCCTCTTGGTAACCGCCATTCTAAACCTGATTAAGTCCTTGATAGACCTGATCAAAGACTTAAGCTAATCAACGGGGAGGCCCCCACCGAGAGGTGGGGCTCCCTCCCCCATATTCTAATCCGCCGTGGTTCCTGTTGTCAACATGGAAATTGCCATTGATATTGTACTGGTCGTGCTGAATTTGGCGATCATCTATCTGCTGGTACGCAGGAAGTGACCAAACCATTAGGGAATTTCAAGGAGATTTTTGAAAATGTTAAATTTAGAACAGGTTAAAATGCTTTTTGCAAAAGAGGCTGTGGTTCTCAGCAGTAGTGATGGAGTACCCATCTACCGGGCAGAGTAACTTTTCGGTAAAGAGGCTGCGCAGATTGCAGCCGGAATGAAGCCCGTCAGTGATGGCTCAATACGGATTATTTATTCCAACTGCTTTGGTGTCGGGGACTATCAAGTTAAGTACCTCACCTACCGTGGATTTCTCCTGGCCGCTACCTGCGCCAACGTGCTGGAAATCAAACGGAAGGAGCAGGAAAAAGAGAGGGCTACCGATGTAAACCCGGCAGACTGTATACGGACCTAACAGCTATTGCATCCACCTCTAACCAAATCCCGCCCCGGAGGTCATGACGGCAGGAAGGAAAACCGAAATAAGACTGAGCTATCTAAATACCCCCTTTTAAGGCAATGTCATTAAGTTAAGCCCCATATAACAGCAAAAAGGTCCCAGTTACTTGCTAAAAGTAGCCGGGACCTTTTTGTTGATTGTAGTTTTTACTATTTGTCGCAATAGGTAAAAAAGCGCATAATTTCATTAAAAAAGAGTTTGTAACACGCCGATAAATCGGAATTGAGAGCCCCGAAAAGATTGTGTAAAAGAGAATAAAAGACATCCTTTCAGTCAAG
>JAFLTD010000273.1 GCA_022510625.1 Lachnospiraceae bacterium | reverse complement strand
CAAGTCGATTTGTTTCCAACCTTGGAATATACCGACATACTTTTAACATTTCATGATACCTCTCAAATTTCGATTTGTTCAACTCTACAAGCTGAAATCAAGAGTGTTGTTAAATCAGATCTAAAGCCCTTTTATACAATGGGTCTAATTCACAACCACAGCTTCCACATTCCACATCTGCCTGTTTAATTGCTGATAGTAAAGTATCTTTATCGACTTTTCCATCTAACCATTGTTGTGCAGGAATAGAAATTAAATCCCAACCAGACGCAACAAACTTTTCCATAATAGATTTTAATTCTTCCATAATGTAACTCCTTTCAAGTTGTCAATTCCGATTTGCTTATCTAATTATACCACACCCACCCTCCATACGCCACATAAATATAGGGCATGACCGCTGCCATACCCTACATTTTACTATGCAAATCCTCTCTCGATCTGCTGCTTCTGTCCCCTCAGATCGTTCTGTTTTTCATACAACTCATTCCGCTCTTTACAGAGTGCTTTCATGCGTTCCAACCGTTCCCGGACACCCTCCCGGCACTCCGGCTCTATCTTCTTGTATTCCCCGGTCAGATTTCGTATCTCGTTATTGTTTGCCTTGATCTGCTCCGATACGCTTACCCATTCAACAAGATTATGTACCTCCTTATCTGTTTCATAAAGGTCTGTTTTTGTCAGAATTTTTACGCATAACCGCACCATGACTTTCTTTTCCATATCCGTCATTCTATCAATCCCCTTTCCTATCGGCTTACATTTAAAGCTCGTTTTTGCTGTTTTAATACCTTTTCAGTCCGTTCCAGTTCCTTTGCCTGTTCTACTACCGTCTGCACCTTTTCCCTGCCGAAATAACGCTCCAAGCGCCCAAAATCAGCCGCTTTTTCCTGCAACTGCTCTATAAGTCTGCTCTTTCAGCTTTCCTTTGTACCACTTGATATCCGAAGCCTGCCGTTCCGTCTTATCGGTCAGCTTTTTTACCTGCTCCATAAGCTGCACACATTTGACAGTCAGACTTTTAACCACTGTTTTCAGCCTCTCCACAAGAGGCAGGGCATTTTTATCCCGATAGGTTTTTGCGCTCATTAAGGCTCCCGGATCCGGCAGCTGCCATTCTTTATTTTCATCATAGGCGTGTATATTCCGCTCCATGACCGCTTTGGAATTAGCCATCTTCTCAATTTCCTGCTGAAGCCGTTTCTGCTCCTTCTCCAACTTCTGATTGTCAGACAGCAGCCTTTCCTTATCCTCTGTTAGTTCGTCTGTCTGCTCCCGCAGCAGGGTATTTGTTGCAGAAAGTTCCTCCGTTTCCTGCCGGACTTCTTCATTCTGCTGTCTGATCTGTTCTGTTTCCTGCTCTGCCTTGACCTGCCGGGAAAGAATGACTGCCAACTCCTCCTTACCGCCGGATATGTCCTGCTCCAGTTGGGCAACCTCTTTCTGCCGCTCCTGCTTCTCAAAGTCCAGTACCGATAAATGCTTGTTATGCGTTCCAAGCTGTTTCCACTGTACCCCGTAACGCTCCATAACCTTTGACAGTTCCTGCTTTTCCGCATCTATCCACTGGTTCCATTCCGTTGCCCCTCTTGTACCGCC
>JAFLTD010000272.1 GCA_022510625.1 Lachnospiraceae bacterium | reverse complement strand
ACAAAAGAGGAAACCATTGTGACGATGCGACCTATTGTTGTTACCGGATAAATATCTCCATATCCCATTGTAGTCAAACTTACAGTCGCCCAATATACAGCTTCGAAAAAATTATCAAATGTATCTGGCTCTACATTGAAAATGACAAGGGCTGAAATCAACACATAACCAATAGCCATAGAGCAGACTGCCAAGAGAGGAGCCCGTTGCTCTTTTATTACATCTGTAATGATTTGAACACTCTTGGCGTAGCGGAGCATTTTGAAAGAACGAAATACACGAAATGTACGGAAGAGGCGCAGCAGTTTAATTAACCGTAAACCAGGAAGAATTGCTGTGAATGAGGGCAGAATTGCCAAGAGGTCAATAATCGCCATCGGTGTAAACGGATATATGGCAAAGGATACCGCCCCGCGCTTCAGTTTTAAATCCGCTGTGGACAGTCTAAGGAATCGCTGATTAAAGGGGGAGAAAGCCCGAAATACAAACATAATTGAAAGCAAACGTCAATTTTATAATCATATTTGGGATAACAAGCCCATTTTCTTGTTCTATTCCGGCCCAAAGGGCGCAAAGACTTTAGGCGGGGGATAGCGAGCCGCCCGCCCTGGCAAGCATATAAAGGTTTGCACTGGCAAAAAGCACATGCAATCGATTGAGATTTTTCTTCAGTCCTCGGTAAACGGTCTTTCGGAACCCAAAGATATTCTTCACGATTCGGTAGGGGTGCTCCACCTTGCAGCGTACAGAGGATTTGCGATACTCTATGTATCGCTCCCAGTCAATGGCGTTGTCAGAAACTCTGGGCAACCTGCCCGGTCGGCGGTTGATGCGGAATTCGATTGTGGAAAAGCAGGGATTCTGTTTGATTTCATCCCGTTTCTCAAGCCCCAGATAAGCGCTGTCTCCGTAGACAACTTCATCATCCTCCCGCAGCAGCTTTTCCGCCACTGTAACATCGTGGACATTGGCGGCGGTGGCCTCCACTGTATGGACAAAACCACTGCCCGCATCCACGCCGGTGTGGCACTTCATGCCGAAATGCCACTGGTTTCCCTTTTTCGTCTGGTGCATCTCGGGGTCTCGCTTCTTTTCCGCATTCTTGGTTGAACTCGGTGCGCTTATGAGTGTGGCATCCACGATGCTGCCGCCACGCATCATCCGACCCGCACGTTCCAGACAGCGGTTGATCGCATCGAAGAACAGCTTACCGATCCCCTTTTCCTCCAGCAGGTGCCGGAAGTGCAGCAGTGTGGTGGCGTCTGGGACATCCTGCTCAAAAAAGTTGATCCCCATGAATTTACGCATGGCATAGCTGTCGTAAATGGCGTCTTCCACTCCCTCGTCGGACAGGTTGAACCAGCATTGCAACAAGTACATCCGCAGCATGGTCTCAATCTCAATGGGCGGACGGCCTCGTTTCCCTCTGGGGTAGTGAGGCACTATCAGGGATATCCACTCGTCCCACGGGATGATCTCATCCATGATCTCCAGAAATTCTTCCCGTTTCGTTTTCTTCTTTCGACACCTGTATTCCATATCGCTGAAACTTTCCTGTTTCATTTCCTCTACCCCCTTTTTTCTCTATTATATCACATCTTCT
>JAFLTD010000271.1 GCA_022510625.1 Lachnospiraceae bacterium | reverse complement strand
AACAAAGGAGGACAAGGAAAAGGGTTATATCTTTCTCCAGACACAGAAGAAAGACGCTGAACGGACATACAGCGCAAACACCAGAAAGGGACGTTGGGATTTCCCGTCACCCTATCCCATGAAGCTGCGGATTGTGAGAATACTGCTGGACACGGGAGAATACGAGACGCTTGCCACCTCTTTGCCGCCCAGCTTTACACCAAATCAGATAAAGCATTTGTATCACGCCCGTTGGGGCATTGAAACCGCGTTTAGAGAATTAAAATACAACTACGGACTTGTCAACCTCCACGGCAAGAGCGAGCAGTTTGTGCGGCAGGAGATTTACTCCTCAATGCTCATGGCGTCCGCCTGTTCGCGTATCATCCAACAAGCAGTCATCCAGCAGCATAACGACAGCACGTATTTGTATCAGGTCAACCAGAAAATGGCCATATTCTTATGCAAGAAATTCTTTCGGACACCCGGAGCGGATGGGGAACAGCTTATGCGGGATATTGCCAGATATACGGAACCCGTCAGACCGGGACGGCAGGATGAGCGGAAGATAAGGGCAAAGACTTTCGAGGGATTTGTCTACCGGGTAGCGGCGTAAAAAAACATGGGGTACTATTTGCCGAAGTGACACTGGACAGGAGATATTTTTTCAAAAGGGCGTTTTCGACCATTGAAAACGCCCTTTTTTCAAAATAAAATGTGCCGCGTTTCTAAATGGATGCAAAAACCAGGGAAATAGCAAATGATGCTGTCAAAATCTTAACATATCCAGAATATGTATCAAATTTTCGCCGGAAATTTATAAAAAGGCAATAAGAACGTTTACCACAGAAATCTCAACATCTTTGAGAAATGAAGCAAATATAGGCGGAGATTGATTTTCTTACCCCGCTATTGTATTTACTAATTCTGGAAAATAAGAGCCATTAAGTTAGCGGAAGCATATAACGCACATGATGTTGCGTTTTGAAATGTGGCGTGATATAATTTATGGTAATAAATCGAAATTTGCGGAGGACTCTATGGACATATACAGGATGAATTCTGAAAACATACCAAAAATTGCAAGCATGATGGGCACCATCAAGCCTGAGTGGTGGGATTATGAGGGTGCTTTTGGTCAATTAAGCGGCACACAAAACGCTATAGAAACAGTTGGTTGGTATATTGGCAAAGATAAAGAACATCCAAAAGGATGGATTTTATGCCGAGAACTATCATCTTATCGTACTATTGAACTGGAATGTTGTGGATATGATGATAACGGAGAGTTCAAAGCTGAACATAAACTCGAACCATTAATCGGAGAAGCAGAAGAATATGCAAGGGGAAAGGGATACTTGACCTTTCGTAGCAGTATTAGTTCAATCGGTTTTAATATTCACGAGCAAGAAATTACCAACATACCAGAAGCAATAGCAAACATTTCATGTGATCGAATAGACTTTAAGTGGTATTTGGACTATGGATTTCGCGTGATAGGTATCCAACCCAATGCCTATGGAAAGGGAGTTCATTTGATAATATTGGCAAAGGATATATCGTAGCGACAAATTCCGAGGCCCGGCAGAAAAAGTTGTGTAAAAGCAGACAAGCGACAGTCAAAGGAACGG
>JAFLTD010000270.1 GCA_022510625.1 Lachnospiraceae bacterium | reverse complement strand
GTAGAGCACTTGACTTTTAATCAAGTTGTCTGGGGTTCGAATCCCCAGTGGTTCACGCTAAGCCCTGATTCCTTCAAGAAGAGGGGCTTTTTTTATTTAGGAGATGGTAATGATGGAACAGACGAAAGAGAACAAGATGGGCGTCGTGCCTGTCAATAAGCTGCTGATTACGATGTCGCTTCCCATGATGGCATCCATGCTGGTGCAGGCGCTCTACAACGTGGTGGACAGTATCTTTGTATCGCGCATTAACGAGAATGCGCTGACGGCGGTGTCCTTGGCGTTCCCGATTCAGACATTGATGATCGCGGTGGCGGGCGGTACCTGTGTAGGTATCAACGCGGTCCTGTCAAAGGCGCTAGGCGAGAAGAATCAGGATGTGGTGAATAAGACGGCAGGAAACGGTATTACGCTGATGGCGGCCGGTTATGTAATATTTTTGCTGGTGGGGCTGTTCGGAGCAAAAGCTTTCTATTTGAGTCAGACGGATGATGCGCAGATCGTGCAGTACGGCTGCGAGTATTTATCGGTAGTCTGCTGTATGTCCTTCGGAATCTATGCACAGTTCGTTTTTGAGAGACTGCTGCAATCGACGGGCAAGACACTTTATATCATGTTCACGCAGGGAACGGGAGCAATCATCAATATCATTCTGGATCCGATTCTGATCTTCGGACTGTTTGGCATGCCTCAGCTGGGTGTTCGCGGAGCCGCGGTGGCGACTGTGATCGGACAGATCGTGGCGGGCGTGATGGCGTTTGTGATCAATAGAGCGAAGAATGACGAGGTACAGCTTGAACCGGCGGCACTGCGGCCTGATCCGGCTATCGTGAAGCAGATATACAGAGTCGGGGTGCCGTCCATGGTCATGCAGGCAATCGGTTCCGCCATGACATACGGTATGAATAAAATCCTGATTTCCTTTACACCCACTGCGACTGCGGTATTCGGTGTCTACTTTAAACTGCAAAGCTTTATCTTCATGCCGGTGTTCGGTATGAATAACGGTCTGGTTCCGATCCTTGCCTATAATTACGGTGCGGGCAAACGTGACCGTTTCATCAAGGCGCTTAAATGCGGCATTGCGTACGCAATGGTGCTTATGCTGATCGGACTGACTATTTTCCAGACCATTCCCGATGCGCTGCTTAGGCTGTTCGATGCTTCCGACGATATGCTTAATATCGGTGTAGCGGCTCTTAGGACGATCAGTTACAGTTATCTGTTGGCAGGATTTTGTATCATATGCGGTACATCGTTTCAGGCTTTGGGACGTGCGGGGTACAGCATGATAGTTTCCATTGCGAGACAGCTCATAGTACTTCTCCCTGCTGCGTATTTGTTGTCCTTGTCAGGCAATGTCAACTATGTGTGGTGGGCATTTCCGATTGCAGAGTTGATGTCGCTTGTTATGACGATTTTCTTCCTGATGAGGATTAATCGGCAGATCATACGGCATATCGGTGAGAATGATGAGGTGGCGACTGATAATCGTTGACAGCAGGATATGAAAATGATATGATACATGCGCGGACAGCAGGGATGCGGCCCGCATATATGCGGATGTGGCGGAATTGGCAGACGCGCTGGATTTAGGTTCCAGTGGGCGACCGTGCAGGTTC
>JAFLTD010000027.1 GCA_022510625.1 Lachnospiraceae bacterium | reverse complement strand
GGAGGCAAGATTTCATGGCAAGAAGAAATAGAAATGGTGTTAGAAAAGAACGAATGGTTATGTTGGCAACTTCTGTGCTTGTTTTGACGGCTCTGACGGTGACAGGGGTCTTTGTAAGAAGAAGCAACAGGGCAGAGAGAGAAGACTATGTGGTAGACTTCGAGGCGATTGAAAAAGGAAACGATATCATCGCGGAGAATATGCTGTCAGGTGAAGAATTGGATACTCTGTTTGCGGATGTGGGAACCGATGATCTGGATTATGATCCCAGTTTCCAGGAAGCAAATTCCCAGAAGGTAGAGAACACGGATGGGGATTCTTCCGTAAATAAAAACGGAAACGGTACGAATGCAAACGGGAAATCCGACAATACACAAAAACCGAAGACCGATGTGTCCGATAAGACGAAGAAAAAAACAGACGAAGAGGAAGAGGCGGGAATGTTCGACGAGACGGTTGATACAGCGAAGAGTGCAGCGGGATCGGAGGCGGCGGAGGCAATCTCCACAACGGTGCAGCCGGTCCTCGATTTCCATGAAGAGGATGGTCTGGTGTGGCCAATCGTGGGCGATGTGCTGATCAATTACAGTATGGACAAGACTATCTACTTCCCGACTTTGCAGCAGTATAAATATAATCCCGCCATTGTGATCGCAGCGGCTCAGGGCGCAAACATTTCTGCGGCAGCCAACGGCCGTGTGACGTCCGTTGGATATGACCCGGTCATCGGCAATATGGTTGTGATGGATCTGGGCAACGGCTACGAGCTGACCTATGGACAGCTGGAAAACATTACGGTCTCCGAGGGAAGCTATGTGAATGTCGGTGACGGAATCGGAACCGTTGCATACCCGACCAAGTATTACAGTCTGGAAGGATCGAATGTGTACTTCAAGCTGACCAAGGACGGTGCGCCGGTCAACCCCATGAGCCAATTACAGTAAAAGTGTCTAAAGAGGATATGATATGCTGGTTATCATTCACGGTAATATAAAGACGATGGAAGATCAGGATTATCCTGACGGATATCTTCGGATCGAACAGGGTAAAATCACCGCCATAGGCAATATGGAGGAAATACAGGAGAGCAATCCGGAGGCAATGAAAGCTGACGGCATGACGCAGGTTCTCGATGCAAAGGGGAATCTGGTCATGCCCGGCATTATAGAAGCGCACTGTCATATGGGCATCACAGAGGAAAAGAAGGGGATGGAGGGAGATGACTGCAATGAGACAGTCGATCCGGTCACGCCCTATCTGCGCGCCGTCGATGCAATCAATCCGATGGACGACGCTTTTCACGATGCACTGAAGGCGGGGATAACCGCCGCCATGATCGGTCCGGGAAGCTCCAACGTGGTGGGCGGACAGTTCGCCTTCATCAAAACACACGGAAGGTGTATCGACAATATGATTGTCAAAGCTCCTGCTGCCATGAAGGTGGCGTTCGGCGAGAATCCGAAGGTGAACTATTCGGGGCAGAATGTATCGCCGGTCACCCGCATGTCAATCGCGGCAAAGCTCAGAGAAGAATTGACTAAAGCAAGAGAATATCAGCAGAAGATCAATGAAAATCCGGAAACAAAACCGGATTTTCATTATGAGTGCTGGCTGCCGGTATTAAACGGTGAGATTCCGTTAAAAGCCCACGCTCACAGAGCGGACGATATTCTGACTGCGGTGCGGATCGCGAAAGAGTTTGGGCTGAGGATGACACTCGATCATTGCAGTGAAGGGCACCTGATCATAGAGGAATTACGGGAGGCGGGCTTTCCGGCTATCGTTGGTCCGGATATGGCCAGCCGCAACAAGATTGAAGTGCAGAACATGGCATTTAAGACAGCGGGATTACTCAGCTCGAACGGCATTTTGACGGCTGTCACCACCGACCATCCTGTCTCTAAAATTCAGTTTCTGCCGATCTGTGCCGGACTTGCCGTCAAGGAGGGCATGTCCATGGAAGACGGATTCCGTTCCATCACGATCAATGCCGCCAAGATCTGTGGCGTGGATGACCGCATGGGCAGCCTTGCTGTCGGCAAGGACGGTAATATAGCCATTTTTACCGGCAATCCCATGGAAGTCTTCACGAAAACACTCTGTACGATTATTGAAGGAAATATTGTATATTATGATGAAGAATGCGGACTTTTGTGTTAAAATATTTTCATGAAAAAAAGACACTGTAAATCATTTATCTGCATAATACTTTCACTGGTCCTGCTGACGGGCTGCGAATATGTGCCGGATTTTTCTTTTGACAAGAGTCAAAAAAATGACGGCGACAACGGTCCCTCCACGCTCGGGCTGTCGCCGGAGTTCGATTATGAAGTGCCGGAGAGTTTGCCCAGTATTCTGGTGGACCAGCTGGGGTATGCTCTGAACAGTAACAAGATTGCCGTTTTTCGCGGTGAGCTTCTGCCCGATACTTTTACGATTGTAGACGTGAACAGCGGGCGGAGCGTCTACACCGGGCAGATTGAGCAGAAAGGATATGATGAGGAGACCGGTGTCTTTGTCAGTTACGGCGATTTTACGGCGTTTAGGACAGTCGGAACATACTACATAGAAGCATCGGTCATCGGGCAGTCCTACACATTTGAGATTGCGGACAACCCTTACGAACGGTTGTATGATGTTGCACTGAAACAATATTATTACAATCGATGCGGGCTGACACTGTCCTCGGAATTGGCGGGCGATGCGGCGCACAACGCGTGCCATACAAGAGAGGCGCAAATGAAGGAAGAAGCATCGGTCAAACTGGATGTATCGGGCGGCTGGCATATAGATGAGACTGCTACCCGCGACGTGGCAATCGGATGTGATACGGTCAACCATCTTTTGCTTGCATATGAACTGTATCCCGAAGTGTTTGACGATGAACTGGGTATTCCGGAGAGCGGCAACGGGGTTCCCGATGTTCTGGATGAAGTGAAATATGAGATTGACTGGCTCTTAAAGATGCAGGATTCCAAGAGCGGTGCGGTATACTCTGCCGTCAGCAGTGCTGACAGTGCAACGCTTGGTTATCTGCTGTACATCGACGGAGTTACAATGGATGCCACGATTCGGTTTGCGGCAACTATGGCGAAATTCAGTTATCTGTATCAGAATTATGATTGGGAGTTTGCGACCCTGTGCCTGAAGGCAGCGGACAGGGCGTACCGCTACGCAGGGCAGTATCTTGCCGATGTATCGCCGGAAGAGTATTTCTATGCTTCCACGGAACTTTATCGCGCCACCGGCAATTACGGATATCACAATGAGATTAACAACTACCTGCAGCAGAATCCGGTGACGGACATGAACAATAATTTCGTATTCTGGGGATGCGTGACTTATCTTTCCACGAAGCAGAGAGTGGAAGTGAACCTGTGCGAGGACTTGATCAAAGTTCTGATGCTGGAGGGTGAGAGGATTTCTTATGCCTCCAAAAATTCCAAGTTTCTTGTCAGTATGGATGAGCAGCAGAGCGGCAGTGCGGAACTGTTGCGAGATATCACGCGGCTGGCGGTGGTAGACCACATCATAACAAACCATGAGTATGCGACGGTGCTTCAGAATCATCTGCACTATATGCTGGGCAGGAATCTTCTGTCCATCAGCTATCTGGACGGAACGGGAAGCCGCAATTACGTGAATTTTAATGAAAAGCAGGGGATTATGAATCAGGTTGAGCTCAATGCGGAACTGATATTGATGATGAGTTCGATCATGGAGGAGCTGTATCTGGTGGAGGAGTGAACTGCTGTAATACAAAATTCAGTTGACAATATTATAATAAAGCGATACAATCAATTCAATCAGAGTAATCAATGAAACGTGCTTTCTGCACATTCAAGGCAAATTCTGCCACTTTACTCAAGACTATATCAATCAAATAAGTGGCGGAGATCGCCGGTATGTACAGGGACCGTGTTGTGAAGAGTTTTCCCATGAATGTACATTGATCTTCTCCGCCTGTACGAAGGAGGAATCAAATGGGGAAAATCAGTAACTCGATCAACCGCTACCTGAGCGACAACAGGAGGTTCGCCGATCTTTTCAACGTGATATGTTTTCAGGGCGCGACGGTAGTCCGCGCGGAGGAGCTTTCGGAAAGTACGCAGGTCTATTACGGTATCACCGGCACAGCAGGTAAGAATCAGAGCGTTCGGCAGACTGGAAGAGGTGAACGATATCCGGAGCGCAGAAATCGTACACGCGATATCTGTAAGCAGTTAAAGAGCGGTGGAACGCTCCGTATACTGGCTGTGGAGAATCAGGAGAAGGTTGACTATACCATGCCGTACCGATGTATGGAGTATGATGTCATGGAGTACGGAAAACAGATAGATAACCTGAGAAACAAGAATAGACAGGAGAGCCAGAAAAACATAATCGAAAAAATAGGCGGAATCAAAAAGACAGACCGCCTTGCACCGGTATATACGATATGCCTGTACCACGGCGTGGAAGCATGGAACGGACCGCGGACGCTGAGTGACATGATGGACTTTGGAGATAAGGATGACGGTTTTAGAAAGATCTTCAAGGATTACCCGATGCAGCTGTACTGTCTGAATGAAGCGCATGACCTGCATTTGTTCCACACGGAAGTGGGGATACTGTTTCAGGCATTGCAGTACCGCAGGGACAGAACAGGATTAAAGAAACTGATGGAGCAGGATGGAAGATATAAATCTATTGATGTAGACACACTGGAGATTATGTCAGTGATGTTGGAACTGCCATCCATCTGGAAGAATCGGAAGAAATATATGGAAAAGGATGAAGAAGACAAGGAGGAATACGATATGTGTCAAGCAATAAGAGAATGGGCGGAGGAAGAGAGAAGTATAGGTCGAGCGGAGGGGCAACAGACAGGATTCATGGAAAGTCGTCGCATTATCGTCAGAAACATGCTGTTACGCGGCATGGTGGATGCGGATATCATGGCGATAGCGGAGTGCGATCAGGAATTTATTGATAAAGTACGGGAGACTGTATAACAAGCTTGAGAGTGTGTGGTTTACAAAGGTTTTTAATCTTTATATACTTACACTATGAGAGGAGATATATCCCATGAGTGATTATAGAAACACCCCTTTATGGAACAATAAACTGCCTATAGAAGAAAGATTGACATATTTAGTCAATGAGTTGACGCTGGAGGAAAAAATATCATGCCTTACCACGTCTTGTCCCGATGTGGAGCGCCTCGGCATCAAAGCGACATCTATGGGCGGAGAAGCAGCTCACGGTATAGAAGCGCGTCATGATCAGGCATTCAACAGAGGTGAACCGGAGCCGACCACTTCCTTTACCCAGCCCATTGGCATGAGTGGCAGCTTCGACAGAGAATTGATCAGGAAGTGCGGTCAGGCGGTAGGAGAGGAAGCAAGAGCACTTTTTGCGAGAAACCTCAGGGGAGGTTTATGCCGCTGGGCACCCACTATTGATATGGAACGTGATCCCCGATGGGGAAGAACCGAGGAAGCCTACGGCGAGGACCCCTATCTCACGGGCGAAATGGCATCCGCATACATACAGGGAATGCGCGGAGATCATCCTTTTTATATCAGGTGCGGTGCTACGCTGAAGCACTTCTATGCCAATAACGTGGAGCAGGACAGAATCAGAACTTCCTCTTCCGTGGATGAGAGAAATAAATATGAATACTATCTTGAGCCTTTCCGGAAGGCGGTGGAAGAAGGCGGTGCAGAGGCAATCATGACTTCCTACAATGAGATTAACGGTGTGCCTGCCATTCTCAACCATGAGGTTCAGGACATTGTCAAGGATACATGGGGACTGCCGGGGCATGTGGTGTGTGACGGAAGTGATTTCAGTCAGACGGTAAACGACCACAAGTATTTTAAGACCCACGGCGAAACTTTGGCGTATGGTTTGAAGGCGGGTGTTGACTGCTTTACCGACAGCGGTGAATTGGTGCATGCCGCGGCGAAGGAAGCACTGGAGAATGGATGGATTACTGAGGAGGATATTGACAGGTCTGTGCGCAATTCCTTCCGGACCAGAATTAGGCTTGGTTTTTTCGATGGAGAGGGGGAGTGCCCCTATACCGGCATGGGCGAGGAGTATGTCAATAGCAGAGAACATCAGGAAATCAGCCGCGAAATGGCACAGGAAGCGGTAGTGCTGCTGAAAAACGAAGGCGGCATACTTCCTTTGCATACAGAAAAGTTGTCGTCCCTTGCGGTAGTGGGACCGCTTGCGGATGAGTGGTATAAAGACTGGTACTGTGGCATTCCGCCGTATCATGTGACGGTACTTGAGGGAATCAAAGGGGCATTGGGCGATACTGAGATTTCCTATCACAGCAGCCTGTCCGAAGTTCGCGTGAAATGCGGCGACGCATATGTAGGATTGGATGATGAGGGGCGACTGAAACTTGTGGAGAAAGAAAAAGCGGAGACGTTCATCTTTACAGACTGGGGCTGCGGATGTACGACCCTTCTCTCAAAGAGCAGAAATCTATATGTTACCCTGGAGGATGAAACGAACATTATACGCGCTTCCAAGAAGGAGGTATTCGATTGGTTCGTCCGGGAGTTATGGGATTTCAAGGTTGTCGGAAAAAACGAAGAGACAGAATCGGCGGATGCGGTGCCTGTGGAAGCGGGAAGATACAGCTTAGAAAGCTGGAACGATAAGACTGTTACTGTAGATCAAGATGGCTATTTGGCGGTGATGCAAGACGGGATTTCCTCAGAGAAAGTTTCTTTGGAAAAGACAGGTGAAGACAGCTCTTGTAAGAATGCCGCCGAATTCGATTTGGAAGTGATCGAGGACGGTATCGACGAAGCCGTAAAGATGGCAGCTACTGCGGAGCGAGCCGTTGTAGTGATCGGAAGCAACCCGGTAGTCAACAGCAAGGAAGAGATAGACAGAACTACCCTCGCATTGCCTCCTGCCCAGCAAAAGCTGGTGGACAGCGTGCTGAAGGTCAATCCCAATACGGTGGCGGTGTTGGTGACAAACTACCCTTATTCCATCTGCAAAATCAATGACACAGTTCCGGCAATTGTGTATTCCGCCTCCGGCTCCCAGGAACTCGGCAATGGAATCGCCGCTGCGCTCACGGGCGAGGTGAATCCTGCGGGGCGTCTTCCCATGACATGGTATCGTTCGGAGAAAGATTTACCTGACATCAACGACTATGACATTATCAAAGGAAAACGAACCTATCAGTATTTCGATGGCGAGGTGCTCTATCCCTTCGGCTACGGTCTGTCTTACACAGAGTTTGCTTACAGCGCTATCAAAGCTGATGCCGGAGCGGAAGGCGTGAAGATTAAGCTGAGCGTTACCAACACAGGGAAGATGGCGGGAGATGAGGTTGTACAGCTTTACGTCCATAAGGAAAGCTCTCGTGTAAAGCAGCCTATCCGCCAATTGAAAGGTTTTCAGAGACTGAAAGACATCGCGCCGGGTGAGACGAGGGAGACAGAATTTTATGTAAGTTACGAGGATATGCGGTATTATGATGTGATTTCTCGTTCCTTGGTTTTCGAAGACGGTAACTATACCTTTATGGCAGGGGCTTCGTCACAGGATATCAGGCAGCAGGTTTTAGTCCGGTTGAATAATCCTTCCGCGAAGAAGCCCGCAGAAAACAGAGATCCCTTCGGGAAAACGCTGGCAATCCAATATGACGATTACGATAATTGTTTTATCCATAGAGGAACAAAAGGGCATACGATGGAAGGGCATACCTGTATCCTTCCCGGAAAGCCCGGGGATGCACCGGATACTGTCAGTCAGGGACGGCAAAGGGCGACGGAGAAAATCAGTGGTCTTATGAAATATCGCGATTTTCTGTTTGATAGGATTCCTGAAAGGATGTCACTAAGAATCTGCGCAGTGGAGGACGGAGCAATTGAACTTTCATGCACTGGACAGGCAGAGGGAACAATGTGCAAGATAACGGTAGGAAAGAGTGATGATCTGGAGTTTACAGAGATGGAGAAAGAACTGCCGGAGGGATTCCTGCCGGAGGTCGGAAGTTATGAACTGCAGATTCGTTTGCACGGGAAAATAAAAATAGCGGAGTTTTGTTTTCAATAAGTCTTTTATATAAAAACAAAGAACCGGTGCTTACACCAGTTCTTTGTTTTTCTCATAATTGGTTTTAATCACTTCCTGAACCATGGCGCTCAACTGGCGTTTCTGTTCCTTATCCAAATCCCGTACATAGATAGGTTCGCCGTATTCAATGACCACATGGGCTTTTTTAATCCAAGGCAGATGCTCCTCCCAGATTGCTCCTGCATTGTTGATTGTCATGGGAACGACCGGACAGCCTGATTTCTCTGCAATCTTAAAACTGCCTCCATGAAATTCCAATAAAGTGTCTTCCGTTCTGTTGCGGGTGCCTTCCGGAAAAATGCAGATAGAAATTCCCGACTTTACCTTTTCTACAGCGTCAAGGATTGATTTCATGCCCGCTTTGATATCGCTTCTGTCAAGGAAAATGCAGTGCAGATATTTCATCCATGTGCTTAATGACGGAACTTTGAGCATCCCGACCTTAGCCATGTATCCGGTAGGCCGCGGCACGCGTACATAGGTCATGATGATATCGAAATAGCTTCTGTGGTTTCCGATGTACAATACGGCTTCATCCTTGGGAACATTCTCTTCACCGAGTACGGTCACGGAGACACCAGAGAGAAACAGAACTACCCGAAATGCCCAGTTGACAATAGCCAAAGAACTGCGGTCTTTGACATCCTGATTAAATTTTCCGATGATGAATTCTACGAGTTGAATCGGTAAACTCACAATGAGAAATACAACCACAAAAATTGCAACAAAAATAAGACGTATCATGTCGTAACCATCCTGTAATGTTTTTATACGGTAAGAATTTATAAAAAAAATTCTTACAAAGCTGTCCGATAGGTCTGATTTTAGTATATAGGTTGTTGCCCCATCAGTCAACAACCTCGCCACAGAATCAATAGGAATAGAGTTTACTTTTTTATAATAAATTTAAGTAATAAGAGAATTATGTCGGAGAAGAAATGTATGAACAGATTATATGAATATCAAAAAAGATTGCTGAGCGTCTGCCTGATCTGTCTGATGTGCATAGGCGTGTTTGCATGTGGGAAAAAGCAGGATACAATGGAAAAGATAAAAGATTTGGAATGTACGGTAATTCCGGAGGATAATCTGCCGGAGGAACTGTTTAATATGATCGAGCTGAAAAAGGAAAATCCTTTTAAAATGACTTTCGAGGACAAAGGATTTCTCTACATTTGCGTGGGATACGGAACGCAGCAGACAGGCGGATACAGCATAGCGGTGAACGAGCTGTACGAGACCTCCAATGCTGTCTATATTGACACCAATCTGATCGGACCCTCACCCGAGGAGAAGAGCAATCCGGTGGAGAGCTATCCCTACATAGTGGTCAAGACAGAGTTTATTGACAAACCGGTGGTCTTTGACTGATAGACTAATTGGCGGTAGATAATTTTCAACGATGTGGTATAATATACGCGAAAAGCAATGAGCAGCATTTTCGAGGTTGGCATGTGAAATTTTAGAATAGGAAGAAGACATGTTACTATTAAAGAACGGTTATTTGATCGATCCGGCATCCGGCACGGAAGGATATCGGGATATTCTCATAGAGGACGGTAGGATTGCACGCATAATGCCGCAGGGCGCACCCGGCATAGCGGAGACCGAAGGGACAGGTGTTTCGGGCGAAGTGAAGGACCAAGTTGCGCAGGAAGATGTGAAGGAAATTGACTTAAATGGTCAATACGTAGCTCCCGGACTGGTGGATGTCCATGTGCATTTCAGGGATCCCGGATTCACACATAAAGAAGATATTTTTACGGGTGCACGGGCGGCGGCAAAAGGCGGTTTTACCACTGTGGTGCTGATGGCGAATACGAAACCCGCGGTGGATAGCCCAGAGACACTCTCATATGTCATCAATAAAGGCAAAGAGACGGATATTCACATCCACACATGCGCCAATGTGACAGTAGGGTTGCAGGGCAAAGAGCTGACAGATATGGAGGCGTTAAGCAGACTGGGAGCGGTGGGTTTTACCGATGATGGGATACCGCTGACAGACGAGGAATTACTGCGGACTGCGCTGCGACGAGCGGCGGGGTGCCATAAGCCTGTCAGCCTGCATGAGGAGAATCCTGCGCTCATTACGAATAACGGTATCAACGCGGGCAAGGCGTCAGAATACTTTTCCGTGGGAGGTTCCCCGAGAGAGGCGGAGATCTCCATGGTAGAGCGGGATCTGCGGATCGCCGTGGAAGAGGAAGCGGATTTGTCCATACAGCATATCAGCACGAAGGAAGCGGTGGAGCTGGTGCGCCAAGCTAAGAAAAAGAGCAGTCATATCTATGCGGAGGCGACACCCCATCACTTTACATTGACGGAAGATGCGGTCATCACACACGGCGCGTTGGCTAAGATGAATCCGCCGCTACGGGAGGAATCCGACCGCATGGCTATTATAGAAGGGTTGCGGGACGGTACGATTGACATGATTGCAACCGATCATGCGCCCCACAGCGCGGAAGAGAAGGCGAAGCCATTGACGGAAGCGCCCAGCGGTATCATTGGATTGGAAACTTCGTTATCCCTCGGGATTCGTGAATTGGTGAATAAAGGGTATCTGTCCATGACGGAATTGATACGTAAGATGAGCTATGCGCCTGCCAAATTGTATCATCTTGATGCGGGCTATCTGGCGGAAGGCGGTCCTGCCGATCTGGTCGTATTTGATCCGCATAAAGAATGGGTCGTGAGAGATTTTGTATCTAAGGCGGCGAATTCACCGTTCGTGGGTGAAACTATGCCGGGGGTAATCAGTTACACCATATGCGGCGGTAAAATCGTGTATCAAAGCGAAACATTATAACAGCTAAGTGGGCGATAGGATAGAGCGCTGATTTAGCTTATAGCATGTCTGCAAAGTAAAGCAAGAATCATTGAGATGATATATTAAGATACGAAAAGAGGATATAGGAGAATGGACAGCCAAACAGTTCAAAAAAAGAAAATGACAGCAACCATCGTGTCCCAAAAGCAGATCGCGGATCAGATTTATGATCTGTGGCTTGAGACGGAGCTTGCAGGCGATGCCCATGCGGGGCAGTTCATAGCGGTGTACCCGCACAATGCGGCGACATTGCTGCCCAGGCCCATCAGTATCTGCGAGGTGGACAGAGAGCAGGGCAGGCTGAGGCTCGTATACCGAATTGCAGGCAAGGGAACGGCAGAGTTCTCGACCTATGGAGCAAACGATACGTTGGACGTGCTGGGTGTGCTTGGCAACGGTTTCCCGATAGAGCGTGCGGCGGGCAAAAAAGTCTTTCTGATGGGCGGCGGTATCGGCATACCTCCCATGCTGCAGCTGGCGAAAGAATTGGATGCGGAGAAGCATATTTTGCTGGGCTACCGCAATCAGGATCTTTTTCTTCAGGAGGATTTGGGAGAGTACGGTCAGGTATACATCGCCACGGAGGATGGCAGTGTAGGTGTGCACGGCAATGTGATGGACGCCGTCAAAGTTAACGAGCTTCATGCCGATGTGATCATGGCGTGCGGACCGATGCCGATGCTGCGTGCAATCAAGCAATATGCCGCAGAACAGGGTATAGAGGCCTATATTTCACTGGAGGAGCGGATGGCTTGCGGTGTGGGGGCATGTCTCGGCTGTGTATGTGTGACGAGAGATACAGATCATCACTCCCATGTGAACAATGCCCGTATCTGTACCGATGGACCTGTATTTGAAGCAAAAGAGGTGGAAATCTGATGAATACAAAAGTGACAATTGCGGGAGTAACACTGAATAATCCCGTCATGACGGCATCAGGAACCTTCGGTTCCGGTATGGAGTACAGCGATTTCGTGGATTTGAACAGATTGGGAGCCGTGGTGACCAAGGGTGTGGCGAATGTACCGTGGCCGGGCAATCCTACGCCTCGCGTGGCGGAAACATACGGCGGCATGTTGAATGCCATAGGTCTGCAGAACCCGGGGATTGATGTTTTTATCGAGAGGGATATTCCTTTTCTGAAAAAATATGATACCAAAATCATCGTCAATGTCTGCGGCAAGACGGTGGAAGACTATCTGGAAGTGGTGGAGCGGCTTGCGGATGAGTCGGTGGATATGCTGGAGATCAATGTGTCCTGTCCCAATGTAAAGGAGGGCGCTATCGCTTTCGGACAGAAGGCTGACTGCCTCTATGATATTACTTCTCAGATTAAGAATAGAGCGAAGCAGCCCGTCATCATGAAGTTGAGTCCCAATGTGACGGATATCACGGAGATGGCTAAGGCAGCGGAAGCTGCGGGTGCCGATGCACTGTCGATGATCAACACGATCACGGGAATGAAGATTGACATACACAAGCGCAAGTTCGCGCTTGCCAACAAGACGGGCGGACTGTCCGGACCTGCCATCAAACCGGTCGCCGTGCGCATGGTCTATCAGGCGGCTCACGCCGTGAAGATACCCATTATCGGTATGGGCGGTATTGCCACCGGTGAGGATGCCGTTGAGTTTCTTCTAGCCGGAGCCAGCGCGGTGGCAGTCGGAGCCATGAACTTCGTCAACCCTTACGCTACGGTGGAAGTGGCAGAGGGAATCGAAGAATATATGAGACGCTATGGTATCGAAGATGTGACGGAATTGATCGGCGCCGTCGGGGAATGAGTAACTATTCAGAACCCCATTCGCAAAATCACTGCTTTATTGTTTTCCTTTAAAATAAAAATCATATACAACCTCCGTGCGGCATACATTTATACTAAGTACACGCATGGAGGTTTATTTTTGTGGAATTAGTAAAAAAGAAGATACATATGGATCGGATCAGCAGCAGGGCCGGTACACAAGTGGTATTGGAAGAGGATGTAAATATTTCAGATAACAAGCCTGATGCCAGTTATCTGCTGAACAGTAAGGGCGAAATCATCGTGGAGGAAATACGTGCCGGTGAGAACGTAGTGAACTTAAGGGGCAGACTGGTAGTATCCATCTTGTATCTGACGGATATGGAGGGAACCTGCGCCAGCATGGAAGCAATCATTCCTTTTGAAGAGAAAGTGAACATGGACGGAGTGGGTAATGGGGATACAATACTGACTGACTGCACGATAGAAGACCTGACGGTGGGATTGATCAATTCCAGAAAGCTCAGCGTACAGGCGGTGGTGTCCTTCGATTTGGAGATGGAAGAGCATGTAGAGCAGGATGCGGCGGTGGATATCTACCATGATGAGCCGGTAGAGTATCGGAAACAGGTACAGCCCATAACACAGCTCGTGCTGCAGAAAAAGGACATTTTCCGTTTGAAAGAAGAGATGGAATTGTCAGGTAATCTGCCCAATGTTTTCCAGACCATATGGCACCATATCACTTTTGATCATGTGGAATTTAAGGCACTGGAGGAAAAAATATCGGTTCAGGGAGAGATGAGAGCCTTTTTCCTGTATGAGGGTGAGGGGGACAACGACAGAACTCTCTGGTATGAGAACACTGTTCCGTTCAGCGGCATCATTGAGTGTCACGGATGCAGGGAGAACATGATTCCCGATATATCTTACAGTCTGGGACAGTGCAACGTGGAAGTGCGTCAGGACTTCGACGGAGAAGAGCGGGTCTTCTGCGTGGAGCCGGTGCTTGATCTGGATATTCATCTGTACGAAGAAGAGAACATGGAAGTGTTGTCTGACATTTATGGTGTGGATAAGGAGATTGAGGCGCTGACCACCGAAGTACAGCTTAAGAGCCTGCTCTTAAACGGAAACGGCAAGTGTAAAATTGCGGAGCATACAAAGATTCAGAATACGGAAATGCCCATGTATCAGCTGATTCACTCCGAGGGAGAAATTCAGGTCGATGAACAGACTGTCGTGGAGAATGGTATTGCCATCACCGGAACTCTGACCGTGACTACACTGTACCTGTGCAGTAACGGTTCTAAATCCATTTACTCCACGAAGAATGTGATCCCTTTTCAGCATGTGGTTGAGGCAGATAATATCACACCGACGAGTATCTTCAGACTGCATTACAGTATTGAGCAGCTGACAGTGACGATGCTGGACAGCGATGAGCTGGATGTGAAAGCGGCATTGCAGTTTAAGGTAATTGTTTTTGCGGTACAGAAGAGTAATCTCATCACGGATATTAAGGTGGAAGAACTGGATATGAATAAGCTCAGTGAACTGCCGGGTATGGTTATCTGCATCGCAGGACCGGGAGAAACATTGTGGGATATCGGCAAGCGATACTATGTGCCAATTGCACAGCTGAAGGAAGTAAATGAATTGGTATCCGAGGAGATTAATGCGGGGGATAAGATACTCGTTGTGAAGGGGAGTTTATAATTGGCACAAAAGAAAAACAAGCGACATTGTAATTGCATAAATTATCATATATACTAAGAGAAGTAAAACTAGGAACGCAGGATGAAGGAGTATGTGATGGATAAAGCACCAATCTTAAAAAATAAAGTATTCTTATACCTGACAGAGTTCTTTGCAGGTATGTCGGTAATGGCAGTGGAACTGGGCGCCAGTAGACTTCTGGCGCCTTATTTCAGTTCGTCTCAGATCGTGTGGACGATTATCATAGGAACGATCATGATTGCCATGGCGCTTGGCAATATCTATGGCGGAAGAAGCGCGGACAAGAATCCCAATCCGGACAAGCTTTACGGCAGAATCCTGATCGCGTCTATCTGGATTGCGGCGATTCCGGTGGTGGGCAAATATATCATTCTGGGAATTTCCGCGCTGCTGATTTTTACGGTCAGTACTAATTTTCTGATATGGGCTGCCTTTGCAGCGTGTATGGTCATCTTTGTATTTCCGCTTTTTCTGTTGGGAACCGTGACTCCGTCACTGGCGAAATATTCCGTGGACAGTCTGGAAGACAGCGGTAAGGTCGTGGGAACACTGGGAGCATTCAATACCATCGGCAGTATCATCGGTACATTTGTGCCGACTTTCATCACTATACCGGCGGTGGGCACTTCCGTTACTTTTCTGATTTTCTCGGGGATATTACTTGTACTCTCCCTGATTTATTTTATCAGCGGAAGAAATGGCGCAGTCAAGAGCAGTGCGGCAGCGGTGCTGTTTCTTCTCTGCAGCCTGTTTGGCAAGTCTGACAGCTTCGCTTTCTGGGAGCAGAATTTAACTTTTGAAGGCGAGTCGATCTACAACTATTTACAGGTCAAAGAAAGTGACAGGGATGTCATTTTATCGACAAATGTTCTGTTTGGCGTGCAGTCTATCCTGATGAAAAATGAGGGATTGACGGGTATGTATTATGATTACGCGATGGCGGCACCGTTGATGACCGGACGCGACGAGCCGGGTGATTGCAACGTGCTGATTCTTGGTATGGGAACTGGCACATATGCACATCAATGTCGCAGTTACTATGGCGACATGGAAATAGAGGGTGTAGAGATTGATGCTAAGATTACAGCCCTTGCGCGGGAGTACTTTGAACTGCCGCAGGATGTGAATGTGACTACTTATGACGGCAGAGCATACCTGAATGCCATTGACGACAAATATGATGTGATCATGGTGGACGCTTATCAGGATATCACGATTCCTTTTCAGATGTCTTCGGTGGAGTTTTTTACTTTGGTAAAAGATCATCTGAGTGAGGACGGCGTGATGGTCGTCAACATGAATATGCGGGGCAGCGGTGAAGGCAGTATCAATGAGCATCTGGCTGACACGATCAGCAGTGTATTCGGAGAAGTGTATACGGTTGATGTGAGGGGTACGACGAACAGAGAGCTGTTCGCCTCCAACAATCCGCAGATGATTGCAAACTTTGCACAGAATCGGGAGAGGATTGGAGATGAAAATCTGTATGCGATGATGTCGGTGGTCTTCGATAATCTGGCTGCGTATGAGGCGGGTGATTACATCATGACCGACGATAAAGCACCGGTGGAACTTCTGGGCATGCAGGTGATCGACGAGCTGATTCGCAGCGAGGTGGCTTACTATAAGAGGATTTATGAAGAACAGGGAATTCAAGGGGTTCTCAATGCTTTGTAACACAGTATCGGGGAAGGAGACAGAATGGCTAAACAAAATATATATGATAACGAAATTTTTTTCGAGGATTTTAAAGAAAAAAGAAGCAACGAAGTCAACTTCAACGATTTAATAGAGACGCCTATTTTACTTGCATTACTTCCTGACTTGCACGGCAAAAATATATTGGACATTGGTTGTGGTATGGGGCAGCACGCAAAACAATATTCCGATATGGGTGCGAAATCTGTATTGGGTATTGACATCTCCGAGAAAATGCTGGGCTATGCCAGGGAACATTTCTACGCCGACAATATTACATATCGCCAAATGGTGTTGGAAGATATCGGCGAATTCAATCAAAAATTCGATTTGGTTACAAGTTCCCTGGTATTTGATTATGTCAAGGATTTTGATAAATTGATGAAAGATGTGTACGCAATCATGGAGGATGGAGGCAGATTTGTGTTCAGTATGTCACATCCTATGGCAACAGCGTATGATGGACAATATCCGAGATATACTCGTTCGGAGTCAGGCGAACGACTTTATGCAAATATCAATAATTATTTTGTGGAAGGGCAGAGAAAAATTACTTGGGTAGTGGACGACTACGAACTTTACCACAGAACTTTTTCCAGCATACTGAATTCGATGATAAAAGCCGGGTTTCTTATTGAAGAGTGCCAAGAGTCACAGATCTCAGATAAATTAAGAAAGCAATATCCTGATATGTTCGGCGGAACAATTCATCGACCTGATTTTGTGTTTTTCAGATGTAAAAAGTAAGTGCGAAAAGATAAGGGGCTTTTGGATTCAAGACCAAAAGCCCCTAATGATTGACATTAGTTTGATTGTCTATTTCAATAATTCTTTCACTTCAAGAGCAGCGGTACAAGCCGCACAATCACAATATAGACCGCCATTTGCCTTAACTTCCTTGGCGTGCGCTAACATATTTGCGGCACCCTCTGCACCAAAAACCTTGGCACCCATTTCTGAACCTGCAAACGCGATCAATCCGTCGATTGTACCAACGTCCTCCTCAATCTCTGCCAGCAGAGTTGTCGTTGCCGAAGCTTCTTTGTCTGTCCCGACTGCATCCAACCAAGCCTGTCCGGCTGCTTTTAACTCTGCGCAGCAAGAAGGGGCGGATATCATTTCCTGTACTTTGTCTTTGATTTCACTCATTTACAAATACCTCCTTAAAATGTTGTTTATGAAAACTCATACAAAATCATTCCGCCATTATCGCGGCGTGCGGTATCCCACAATGTCTCAAACGGAAGCCACTCGCCTTCGCCGTAAGTCACAGCTTTGACCATAAGGCGGTCATCATCCCACCGATATCCTGTCAGCAGAAACCAATGCCAGTGATATTCCTTCCATTCGCGCGAAATGGGGTTCAACAACAGGAACGGAATCAAAATCCCACTGTCGATTTGTCGCTGCAATGTCTGCTGTGCCAGCTCTAACGATTGACCCATGGGAAACGGCTGCATGCGTGGTTCTGTACATTCACGGTCACGAAGATATGCGCCCATGCCCTCCGTGTAAAGTTCCAGCTTGGACACTCCGCTGAATCTGGGAGAAATGTACGGCTTCATAATCATTGCAAACCGGATATAAGTATCTTTGGTCAGATGGTGTACGTCAATAGGACAGAGCTTTTTCTTCCCACAAAACAATGTGAAATAGATGCAGCTGTCCACGGCAGCCAGTGCGGCACAGCCGCCCAATCTCATCCAGGGATCGCGCATCCAGTCCTGAGAACCGCCCAGTGCTTTCCCAATATGAAAATAATTCAGTTCAACTGTGTTGTTATCCATATGTGCATCACTTGTTATCCTGATTTACTGCCTTTTCAATATTGTAATTGTATCATATATCTCTTTTCATCACAATTATATAACTTTGTTTATGTAATTATTGGTATTTATTATATAAGTAACCCCTTCCCAAAAATTATCGCAATATAATAAATAATTTGACAAATAATTTGATATTTTGTATAATAAATACATCATAGGAATTCATTACAGTGTGCAGTTCGCACATTCATGACAGTTTCTGTCAGTCTTTTCTAGGTAAAGTAAGGAAGATTCTGAGAAAGTATTGTAAATACAGGAGTACAGAATGAAAAGAAGTATAAGTATCGTAAGAGATTACAGTGGAAACAAGATTGCAGTCGTACATGATATTAAGTTCAAAGGCAGGCAAAATATTGACTGGGACGGGGTAGAAACATATTTGAAACAATATGTTGGTGAAGTTGTAGAAATCGCTGAAAGTAAAGAGATTGTATATATCGGAAGCGATTTACCTGATGAATATACCGGATCAATTTATACTGCGAAGTTAAAGGGCGCATTGGCAAAGGCAAAAGCAAATGCCGCTCAGGGGATTCTTGAAATTATTGAGATTGCAACGAATAAAAGATTTCAAGAAAATTTAGCGAAAAAACATGATAATAATGCTAGATTTGGCTGGTACCGCTATGATTCCAGATTTGCAATTCCCATTTTGGGTGAAAAGGGGGAAGTGATATGGCATAATGTATTTCGTGCAGAACTTGTAATCCGACACTCATCTGATGGGAAACTATATCTTTATGATATTATAAACATAAAAAAAGAAACGGGTACCCCGCTTAAGCTAATAATGCCGTACGGTTAAAAACTCGTTTCCTTGATGGTAATTATATTATATTTATTGCGAATGGTCAAGCAAAATGCTGTAAAAAAATACCGCCGAAGACCTGCAACAATGTTGCGTCCTCGGCGGTATTTTATAACGAGTTTGCGAGTTTGTCGCCAGACATACTCATAAGCAATATCTCGCAAACGAACTTGTTCGTTTTTTTACAGACTCACTTCTATCTTATTGCCTGTCGGTGTCAGAATCGTATCCGCACCGTCAATGCTAAGATCGGCACCCGTTGCACCGGAGGCCTTTACATTCACCAGACGAACAGTGTAAGGCTTGCCGCCGTTTCCATCGCTCTGGATTGTAATATTGGAACCATTCTTTGTGACAGTCACATGAAGCGCCGCATTCTGCTTCATATCATAGACTGTCGTTTCCGCAGTCTGTCCGTCAACCAATGCATACACGCGAAGCTCTGCGCCGTCGGGATAATCATAATCCGGTTTGTCGTCGCATGCGCCCATTGCCACGATAGAGTTCTCGCGAACCATCAGCGGCAGATGCAGATAATCATATTTTCTTTCATACCAATCACCGCCTGTCAGAACTTCACCCGTGAAGAAGTCCGTCCACGTTCCCTTCGGAAGATAGAAAGATCCGATGCTCTCCTCGTTGAAGATAGGAGCCACTAAAAGGTTGTCGCCCAGCATGTACTGCTTATCCAGATAGGTACAGTTCTTGTCTGATGTAAATTCCAAAACCATACTCCGCATGGTAGGTACGCCGGAACGGGATGTCTCGACAGATGTCTTGTACAAGTACGGCATCAGGGAAGCTTTTAAGCGTGTAAAGGTTCTCACCACGTCAACCGCTTCCTCATCGTACAGCCACGGTACCCGGTAGGACTGGCTGCCGTGCAGTCTGCTGTGGGAAGAGAGGAGACCGAAAGCAACCCAGCGCTTGTAAACATCAGCCGTGGAAGTGTGCTCGAATCCGCCGATGTCATGCGCCCAGAAACCGAAGCCGGACATCATCAGTGACAGACCGCCGCGAAGACTTTCTTCCATGGACTCATAGTCGGACCAGCAGTCGCCTCCCCAGTGAACAGGGAATTTTTGTCCGCCCACGGTCGCAGACCGGGCGAACAGTACCGCCTCGCCTTTGCCGCGCTCCTCTTCCAACAGGTCATAGACGGTCTTATTGTAAAGGTATGTATAGTAGTTGTGCATCTTCTTCGGATCGGAACCGTCATGATATACGCAGTTGACAGGGATTCTCTCGCCGAAGTCTGTCTTAAAGCTATCTACGCCCATCTTAAGCATATCGCGCAGCTTGTCCTGATACCAGCGGCAAGCCTCCGGGTTGGTGAAATCTACCAAAGCCATGCCCGGCTGCCACATATCCCACTGCCATACGTCACCGTTTGGTCTCTTGATGAAATAACCCTTCTCCATACCTTCCTCAAAGAGTACGGACTCCTGTCCGATGTAGGGATTGATCCAGACGCAGATGTTCAGGCCTTTTGCTTTGATTCTGGAGAGCAGTCCCGCAGGATCCGGGAATACATCCGCATCCCAGACGAAATCTGTCCAGTGGAAGCCCTTCATCCAGAAACAATCGAAATGGAAAGTGCGGAGCGGAATTCCGCGGTCTAGCATACCGTCGATAAAACTCATAACGGTAGCCTCGTCGTAATTGGTCGTAAAGGAAGTGGACAGCCACAAACCGAATGTCCACGGTGCCGGTAAACTCGGCTTGCCGGACAGGTCGGTGTATTTAGTCAGCACATCCTTCATCGTAGGACCGCCGATAAAGAAATAATCCAGGCTTCCGCCCTCGACGCTGAATGCAGCTCTCGTTACATTCTCCGTGGCAAACTCGAAGGAAACTTTCTCCGGATGATTTACCAGTACGCCGTATCCCTTGTTCGAGATATAGAAAGGTATATTTTTATAGGACTGCTCAGTGCTTGTACCGCCGTCCTCATTATAAATCTCAACGGTCTGACCGTTTTTCACAAAAGGTGTAAAGCGCTCGCCCGTGCCGTAGAGCAGTTCGCCGACACCGATGCTGAACTGCTGACGCATATATGTATCCTGCAAATCGCCGTCCAAATCGTAGCAGTCTCCCGTCCAGTTCGTCTTCAGCATCGCAAGATCCTTCGGACCGCTCTGCGTGATCATCTTGCCGTTTTGCATATAGCGCATGCGCCAGTTTTTCTTGTCAATTTCAAGAGAAACAGAGCCGCTCATAACAGTCAAAGTATCTTCCGTATCCGCCACCTGCAAGGTCTGAGGACTGGAAAGATTTAAGTCAAAGGAAGGTCCCTTTTTGATGGCACCCATATAGTGGTCAGTCTGTACCCGAATAATATCAGGCATGGGTGATGAGATGCGGATCGTCAGATTCGCGCTTCCCAGCATATCGCCGCGTTCTTTGATTTTGTGTGTCGGAGCGCAGAGCCTTACTTCCGTGTCTGTCACGTATGTTTCAAACACTTCCTGCGGAGAAAAACACGCCACACCTTCTTTAAAAAGCCAGCATCCGTTGTTGAATTTCATAATGATCCTCCATTCTGCTTAAGATTACTCTGTTCAATTCTTAAATTCTATAATATTATAAATACAGTAAAAAATAAAGTGTAGTATTTTGCTTTTTTAGTGTAATATTTCAATTGTTTAGAGTGTTTGCGGTATAATGGCATAAAGATAATCAAATATGAAAGAGGAGACAGGTATAAAATGAGACAGTTTCGGGGAAAACGGGAACGTTATCGGTACAAAAATCTTCCGATACCGGGCGGCGGTTATGTGACCGGATTTCTTTTTCATAAAAGGGTGCCGGATGTATTTTACATAAGGACGGATATCGGCGGAGTATATCGTTTTGACAGAGAAGAGGAACGCTGGGTGAGTCTGATCGACCATGTAACAATGGATGATCTTAGCGAGACTTTTCCGATTGCGGTAGCTCTGGATGACGATCATCCGGAACGGCTCTACATTGCCTGTGGCGTGAATAAGGCAGGTGCCGGAAAGATTGCGGTTTCCGACGACTACGGCTCACACTTTGTCTATCATAATTTCCCGATTTTGATTCATGGCAATTTGAACGGCAGGGGCACGGCGGACCGTCTGATTGTGGATAAAAAGAACGGCAACAAATTATATTATGCCAGCCAGCAGGAAGGACTGTGGATCAGTGAGGACAGAGGTGCTCACTGGAGAAAATGTGCGTCTTGTCCGGAAGAATATCTCACCTTTGCGGGGATGAGTGAAGACGGCAGTGCACTTTTGATCGGCAGTGCCGGCGTGACTTCTAAGAGAAGTGAACATTTGCGGGGACACAGCCTGTATGTGTCTTATGATGGCGGTGCAAGATTCGAGAAGCTGTGGCAGCCGGAGGACGGCGACGGCGAGATTGAGGGTGTGAAGCTGGCAGGTCTTATCGCACAGCGATATGCGATGGATGAGAAATATCTGTACGTTACCTACTCCGTGATGGGAAGAAACGCCTATGTGCTGGAGAACGGTTACAGCTGCGATGGCGGCAGCGTGATCGGTGGACGGGTTGTACGTTACCCGATTGAAGGTATCCGTTTTGGACAGGGCGAGGATATCACACCGGGATTAAAAGGAAGCATTTTGGAACACGGTTTCGGCGGCATCGATGCGGCGGCTTCCAAACCGGGCTTGGTTGTCTGCTCCACCATCTGTAAGGAGGACGGCGACAGCGTTTACCGCTCTTTTGACTATGGACAGACATGGGAGGAGGTTCTCTATAATCTGGAAAAGGGAGAACTGTCATTCCGTGCTTCCTATATGAAACCTCAATATAACGGCGGGGGCTCCATCATTCACTGGCTGAGTGATTTTAAGATCAATCCCTTCAACGAGAAGGAGGGCTGGTTCAACACGGGGACAGGTGTTTTCAGGACTCAGAATCTGACGGCGGATAAAGTCGTCTTCAGCGATTGGTGTGACGGTCTGGAAGAGACGGTGCACTTAAATCTATACAGTCCGCCGGCAGGGGAGGTGCAGCTGATTGACATTCTTGGTGATTTGGGCGGATTTGCATTCCGCGATTTGGATACGCCTTGTGACAATTCTTTCGACGATGCGGACGGCAACAGATACATTACCTGTATCAATGCGGATTATTCCGACCGAAATCCGAACTGTGTGGTGGTGACGCCCCGGGGTAACTGGAAGGGCAAGACCAAAGGAGGACTGATCCTTTCCAAAGATCAGTGTAAGACTTTCGACAGACTGCCCATGCCCTTCGGGCTGACATCCAAACTGGACCGGGCGCTTAGAGCAATCGAGCAGCCTAACGTGAACAGCGGATGGGTAGCAATCTCACCGGACGAAAATAACATCGTATGGTCTGTGGCGGAAGGGATTAATCTGCCCGCTGATATGGTCATTGTAAGCGGTGACGGCGGGCGTACGTTCCGAACGGTACAGATATTTGATACAGAGGGAAATCCTGTGGAAAAGGACGGCGTGAAGGTGTTTTCCGATCGTATGGACAGCAGCCTGTTCTACGGTTTCGGGGAACATTCGGAATTCTATGTGAGCAGGGACGGCGGTGTTACATATAGGCAGCGGGAACTGCCGGGAGACTTCCCCGATGTAAACTTTGCGCTGATTGATTGTGCCAACAAGACCGAGGTGCGGGGCGAGTGCGGTAAGCAGGGTGTGTTCTATATGGCACTCGGCGAAAACGGACTGTGGAAACTGCATTATGACAAAGAAAAAGATGACATTAATGTCATAAAACTGAGCAAATCCGACGACATCTTTTATCGGATAGGGCTCGGAATATTGCGCCCGGGCGGTGACTATGCGGGAGAGGACAAAGCAATTTACACTGCGGCCAAGATAGACGGCGAGTACGGTTTCTACCGCTCCGTGGATGACGCCAAAACTTTTGTCCGCCTGAACAGTGAGAATCAGATGTACGGGGAAATCAACAGCCTCGAGGCTGACAGCAGAGTGTACGGACGTTTTTATCTCGGCACCGGAAGCCGGGGCGTGCTGTACGGGGAACCGGAAACCTAAATTATGAATTAGGAACCGTGAACACGAAGAAACCGAAGAGAGAAGAAATATAAAGAAAATCAAAGAAAGCGAGGTTTTGAATATGCACTTGGAACAACAGAACAACCGACTTGTCATAAAGGATGGAATCAGCCGGGTCTGGATTGAACCTTGGGGACCCAACTCTCTGCGTGTGCGGATGACGAAGGACCCGATCATGGATGCAAACGACTGGGCGCTCTCGGAAGAGATGCCGCCCTGCGAAGTAAAAATTGAATTTGAGACGATTGACGTGACCGATCCCTGGTACCAATCGGAAGAATATGCCAAGTATCACCAGACCGGTACACAGGCGACGCTGATAAACGGCAAGATTACAGCCAGAGTGTCACATGAGGGCTGGATCAGTTTTTATAATCAGAAGGGCGAACTTTTGACCGAGGAATACTGGCGCAACAGGAACAGAATCAACCGCTACTGTGTGCCCCTTCGGGTGGATGCGAGAGAGTTGAAGCCCGTTCCCGGCGGCAGTGATTACAAGCTGTATGCCCGTTTCGAGGCATTCGACGGAGAGAAAATCTTCGGCATGGGTCAGTATCAGGAAAAACATATGGACAAAAAGGGAGCGGTCTTGGAACTGGCGCACCGCAACAGTCAGGCAAGCGTGCCTTTCCTGGTTTCCAACAGAGGCTATGGATTCCTGTGGAACAATCCCGCCATTGGTACGGCGACCTTTGGCACCAACAAGACCGAGTGGGTTGCGGAGAGCACGAAGAAACTGGATTATTTTATCACTGCGGGGGACACACCTGCGGAAATTGAAGAACAGTATTCGCTGGCGACGGGCAGAACGCCGATGATGCCGGAATACGGTCTGGGTTACTGGCAGTGCAAGTTGAGATACCGCAATCAGGAGGAGCTTTTGATGGTAGCCAGAGAGCATAAGAAGAGAGGCTTGCCGATGGATGCCATCGTGGTGGATTTCTTCCATTGGACAAGGCAGGGTGAATTCAAGTTTGAGCCCAGAGATTGGCCGGATCCGGAAGCTATGGTAAAGGAACTGAAGGAGATGGGTATCGAGACGGTCGTGTCGGTGTGGCCCACGATTGATGAGCAGAGCGAGAACTTCGGCGAGATGGCGGAGAACGGCTATCTTGTACGCGCGGACCGGGGCAATTCCAATCATATGACATGGATGGGCAACACAGTCTTCTATGATGCGACACACCCCGGTGCACAGAAGTTTGTCTGGGAAAAGTGTCGTGAGAACTATTATAAGAAAGGTATTCGCTGTTTCTGGCTGGACGAGGCAGAGCCGGAATACGGTCCCTATGATTTCGACAATTATCGCTACTACGAAGGCAGTGCCCTTCAGTGCACCAACCGCTATCCGGTGGGCTATGCGAAAGGTTTCTATGAGGGACTTCGCGCCGAGGGTGAGACAGAGATTATGAGTCTTGTCCGCTGTGCATGGGCGGGCAGTCAGAAATACGGTGTTTTGACCTGGTCAGGAGATATTTATTCATCCTTCCGCTCTATGCGGGAGCAGCTGCAGGCGGGTTTAAATATGGGAATGGCGGGTATTCCGTGGTGGACGAGCGATATCGGAGGATTCCTCGGTGGGGACATCTCCGATCCGCACTTCAAGGAGCTTTTGGTGCGGTGGTTTGCATGGGGTGCATTCTGCCCTGTTTTCCGTATGCACGGAGAACGCTCGCCGTGGTATGAGAGAGAACAGGAATTTATAAACGGAGTACGCCAGCTCACCAGCGGGCAGGACAACGAGGTGTGGAGCTTTGGTGAGGACAACTATGAGATCTTGAAGCAGTTCCTCTTGATCAGAGAAAAGTTAAGACCCTATATCAGAGAGTGTATGAAGCAGGCGAGCGAAAAAGGTGCTCCCGTCATGCGTCCGCTGTTCTACGATTTTCCGCAGGACAAGGCCTGCTGGGACGTGGAAGATGCCTATATGTTCGGTCCCGACCTTCTTGTAGCGCCGGTGATGGAAGAGGGCGTGGAGGAGAGAACGCTGTATCTTCCTGAGGGATGCAGTTGGACAGACGCCTACACGAAAGAAAGTTACGAGGGCGGCAGCATCGTTACGGTACCGGCGCCGCTGTCCGTGATCCCTGTTATGGTCAGGGAGGGCAAACAGTATGATATCTATGGATAAAAGAGGTGAGCACATATGATTTGTGAAACTTATCAGATTCGGGCGGAGGGCTCCGGCGATCAGGCGAATCTCACAACTTATTTGATTTCTCCCTCGGAGGAGATTTGCGTGAAGAGAAGACCGCTTATTTTTATTTGTCCGGGAGGCGGCTACTGTTTTGTCTCGGACAGGGAAGCGGAAATGTTTGCACTGCAATGGAACGCATACGGTTTTCATGCGGCGGTGCTGCGCTACTCGATAGCACCCGCTGTCTATCCGACGGCGCTTCTGGAATTGGGTAAGGCAATGCAGATGATCAAAGAGCATGCAAAAGAGTGGGACGTGAATCCGGACCAAATTATTTTGGAGGGTTCCTCGGCAGGCGGTCACCTTGCCGCAAGCTTCGGGATGTTCTGGAACAGGCCATTCCTGGCAAAGGAACTGGGCGTGGATTCCGGCATGCTTCGACCGGCGGGAATGATTTTGAATTACCCTGTAATCACTTCGGGACAATATGCCCACGATGAATCATTTCAGAATTTACTGGCGGATCGATACGATGCTCTCAAAGAAGAGTTGTCCCTGGAGCATCAGGTCAGCGCAGACACACCGCCGACATTTTTGTGGCATACCAATGAGGACGGCCTGGTTCCTGCCGAGAATTCCTTGCTGCTTGCTCTGGAAATGCGTAAGTTTAATATTCCGGTGGAACTTCATCTGTACGCAAAGGGCGGTCATGGTCTGGCGCTCGCGGATGAAAGAACGATGGATCGGGATGGCGGCGCAATTGAAAAGGAGTGCCAATCTTGGATGGCACTCGCTTATCGCTGGATGAAAGAAGTGATTTTAAAATAAATGAATTATTCCACCGTCACTTTGATTACTACCGGGAAGTCGCTGTGTACGGTTGCTGTGGTAAAATGAAGACCCTCCTCATCAATCTGCCATGTCAGAGATTCCTCAAAGCCGAGCAGTGACACATTTTTGATAATGCCGTGGAAATTTGGCTTATTGGCATCTTTTGATTTGGACAGGGAGCGGATGGTAACCCGTCCGTCTTCCGGATAGCGCAGACAGATCGCATAGATAGCCCCATGTCCGGCTGTAAAGCGGAAGTCCTCGCTTGTATAGGAGGTGGCGGCACCGTCACTGAACTGTCCTTCAATCTCCTTGGTAGGTCCCTCGCCCGGGTAGCGCCAAGGCTTGCTGTCATATATGGCTTCCCCGTTTGCGGAGAGCCAGCTGCCGATATCCTTGAGAATTCCAAGATCCTGATCGGCGAAGGAACCATCGGCTTTCGGTCCCACGTTGAGCAACAGGTTGCCGTTCTTGCTGACAACGTCAATGAGATAGCAGATCAGTTCGTAGCTGCTCTTATAGTCTAGTGTGGTAGTGTGGCACCACGAATTGCGGGCAATGGCAGTATCGGTCTGCCAGTGGTAGGGCTTGCAGTCTGCAAACTTACCCCTTTCTACGTCCACGATTGCGCTGCCGAAAGCCATGGCGTCATGTTTGTAGCAGATGGCGGTGGGAATGCCCCATTCTGCACCGCGATTGTAATAGTATGCCGCAATCTTGCGCAGATAGGGCTTGTATGCCTCATGCTGAATCCACCAGTCGAAATAGAGGATTTTCGGCTGATAGCGGTCGATGATCTCACAGGTACGGCAGACCCAGTCCTCCAGAAATTCCATGCTCGGGTACGGCTTAGCGAACAAATCCTGCAGGTCGGGCTGCTGCTGTTCCGCCGGCCAATAGAAATCTCCGCAGACAAGGGGCTCCTTGATATCACTCTCAAAGTCTTTGCCGTTGCCCATAAACCAATGATGCTCCGCGCGATGGGTGGAAGTACAGAAGACAAGTCCCCTTTTCTCAAAAGCGGATTTCAGTTCACCCAGAATATTCCGCTTAGGTCCCATCTGTGCTGCGTTGTAGACGGACAGGTCGCTGTCATACATCTGAAAACCGTCATGATGTTCCGCTACGGGGACCACATAGCGGGCCCCGGCTGCGGCAAATGTCTCAGCCCAATAATCGGGATCGAATTTATCAGCCGTAAAAAGCGGAATAAAATCCTTATATCCGAAGTCCTTATGAGGACCGTACGTCTTGATGTGATGTTCGTACTCGGGCGTTCCCTGAACATACATGTTCCGGGAATACCATTCATTGTTGAATGCGGGTACACTGTAGAGACCCCAGTGAACGAAAATGCCGAATTTCGCCTTCTCGTACCATTTAGGCATCTCAAAGTCCGTGAGAGATGTCCAGTCGTCGTGGTATGGACCCTTTGCAATAACTTCATCAATCTGTGTCAGGTAAGTTTTCTTGTCTGTTATTTTCATACGATTTCCATCCTTTCGTGTATATTTTACCATAAACCGCATGGCGCGTCTGCAAAATTTCAAATAATTTTCTATACATCACGTTCGGAAAATTGTATAATAAGGTAAATCTGGGATGAATGCAAAATCGTGTTTCGGAGGATTGGATTATGGCTGCAAAAACTGCACCTATGGGGTGGAACAGCTGGGACTGCTACGGGGCGTCCGTCACTGAAGATATTGTGAGAAAGAACGCGGAGTTTATGGCGCAGAATCTCAAACAGTACGGATGGGAGTATATCGTCGTCGATATTCAGTGGTACGAGCCCAATGCAAAAAGTCATGAGTATACTCCCTTTACGGAGCTTTGTATGGATGAATATTCACGTTTGATTCCTGCCGGGAACCGGTTTCCTTCCTCAGCGGGAGGAAAGGGATTTGCACCTCTGGCAGAGTATGTGCATTCACTGGGATTGAAATTTGGTATACATATTATGCGCGGAATACCCCGTCAGGCGGTGCATGGAAATACGAAGATTCTCGGCACGGACAGGACGGCGGCACAAGTTGCCAAAACCGCCAGCATTTGTGCATGGAATACGGATATGTACGGCGTCGATCCGCACAAGGAAGGAGCGCGGGAGTATTACGACAGTATTTTTCAATTGTATGCTTCGTGGGGCGTAGATTTTATCAAATGTGATGACATTGCGCGCGAGCTGCCGCATGAGGAGGAAGAGCTGGTGATGCTCAGTGAAGCACTGCATAACTGTGGCAGGGAGATGGTCCTGAGCCTCTCACCCGGACCGGCGCTTCTCGAAAAGGCGGAACTTTACAAACAGGTTTCAAACATGTGGCGTATCACCGATGATTTTTGGGATAAATGGGAGCTGCTTTATGATATGTTTTCCCGCGCGGAGAAGTGGTGTATCCATACGGGAACGGGACACTGGCCCGACGCCGACATGCTTCCGATCGGCCCTATTCTGCAGGATTATGATGTCAACAACCGCACTAAGTTTACGAAAGACGAGCAGATTGCCATGATGACTCTGTGGAGCATTTTCCGCTCGCCTTTGATGATCGGCGGTGAGATGACCGGATTTGACAAATTTACCGTGAGTCTTCTAACCAACGAGAGGATACTCGCCATGCATCACAATGCCAGAGATTCCCATCAGGTGTGGCGCAGAGTGATTGACGGAAACGAATACATTCTTTGGACGGCTTCGAGTGCGGAGGACGGAAGGTATATCGCTGTTTTCAATGCGGGTGAGAAGGACGGTACCGTAGAGATTCCTATGTCAGACATTGAAATATACGGCAGAGTGTCGGGAACAGAACTTTGGAGCGGCGAAGAATTTGCTGAGATCGACAAGATTACTGCGCAGGTGCCGAGCCATGGCGCGAAGGCATATTTGGTTATATAAGAGTAGATTAAGCTTAACTGTGGATGATTCGTACAATTGAGAAAGGATGCAAAGGAATATGAATCGGGATAAATTGAGAGGAATACAGGAAATTCTGAAGGAGATGACGGACAAAGCATATGCGTCCGGTGTAAGCTGCATGGTGATACAGCACGGCGAGGAACAGTGTTACTTTGAGGAAGGTTATCGGGACATTGATGCCGGGCAGAAGATGACGCGAGACACCATACACCGTCTCTATTCCATGACGAAGCCGGTCACGTCGGCAGCGGTGATGCTTCTGCTTGAAGAAGGTAAAATAGACCTGCTGGATCAGGTGTCCGAATACCTTGTGGGATTTCGGAACCAGTATGTGATTGAGCGGGGCGTGATCGTTCCTGTGAAACAGCCTATGACAATACAGAATCTGCTCAATATGACTTCCGGCTTAGTTTATCTGGGGGAGGGCAATCCTGCAGAGGTCAGGTGTGAGAAACTGATCGAGGAGGTTAAGAGCAAACTGCTGACGGATCATGCGATGACGACGGTGGAGATTGCCAACAGAGCGGGGAAACTGCCGCTCGCATTTATGCCTGGTACTACGTGGCAGTACGGTCTGTCTGCGGATGTACTTGGAGCGATCGTCGAGGTTGTTTCAGGTATGCGCTTCGGAGAATTTCTGGCGAAGCGGATCTTCGAGCCGCTTGGCATGAATGACACGGCATTCTATGTACCGCAGGATAAGCAGGAGCGTCTGGCTAAAGTATACCGGCAGACAGAGCGCGGTTTGGTCAAAGAGACGGATTGTCATCTGGGTATTCAGAATAAAATGGAACTGCCCCCTGCGTTTGAGTCGGGCGGTGCGGGTCTTTGCTCTACGATAGACGATTATGCCAAGTTTACGCAGATGCTGTTGGGACAGGGCAGTTACCGGGGCGCGCACATTATGGCACCCCAGACGGTGAAGTTCATGACTACGGCACATGTTACCTCTGCACAGCAGCGCGGCGTGGAGACATGGGAATCCCTGGCGGGGTATACATACGGTAACCTGATGCGCATTATGAACGATCCCGGCGCCGGAGCCGGTTTCGGAAGTGTGGGAGAGTACGGCTGGGACGGCTGGCTCGGCACTTATATGATGAACGATCCTGCCCACGATCTGACGATGCTGATCATGCAGCAGAGGGCTGATTCCGGAACCACGGCCTATACCAGAAGAATACGTAATGTGATGTTTGCCTCGCTCGATGAGTAAGATACGGAAAAGGAGAGTTCGCGTTATCGGTAAAATAACGGATATAATAAAGGAAGTCAGGTCCCTAGACCTGACTTCGTTTAACTGAGTGAATAAATATGATAATACAGACTAGTTTGACGTTGTAAGCCCTGCTTCTTCAGCCAGCTTGTCAAACTTCTCCATTACAGCATCGTAAGTTCTCTGAGAGATATCAGGCAGCTTGCCGCCCCATGTCTCCTCAGCCATCTTATAGCCTTTCTTGAAAGCTTCGCGCATTTCCTCGATCTTGTCCGGGTCACCGCCTGTCAATGCGGTTGCAAAATCGATGATTCTGTTGGATGTCTGCTCTACACCCCAGTAACCGTCTTCAGCGATATCTTTCTCTGCCTGTGCCTTGGTAGCAGCATCAACAGTAAAGTTGCCGCCTGCAAGGAATGACCAGATGCCATTGGCTGTGTTGTAGGTCTGTCCCTGTTTGCTCATCAACTGAGATACAATATTCTGTAACTGCTGTGCATGAGCCTCAGCGTCTGCTTTCAGCTGATTTACCAATTTAGTGTTCTGGGTGTAAGTCTTAGCTGTCGAGGTGCTTGCATTCTTAGATGACTCATAGACAACACCTGTATCGTTCTTATCTTCGGAAGTTTTAGCAGAAGTATTCTCTTCAGCAGCTTTCGTAGAAGTAGCCTGATTTGCCTGGTAGGCATCGTAAGTATTAGTAGCACCTGTAACTCCGTTTACGCTCATTGGTATCC
>JAFLTD010000269.1 GCA_022510625.1 Lachnospiraceae bacterium | reverse complement strand
TAACTTACTTGTGGCCGTCCTCGTAGTCCTTGATGGTCCTGGGCAGGAGCATCTGGTGGAAGGGGCAGATGGAGGCGGGGTTCTGGTAGCAGGAGTCGGCGAAGGCCACGATGTAGTTGCGCATCATGGGCATATCCACCACCTCGTCCACCAGGCCGGCCTGGGCGCAGAACAGGGGCTTGGACTTCACGTCGTAGTCGTCGATGAGGGCGTTCATCTTGTCGATGGTGGGCTGGAGGTCCTTGCCCGCCTTCTGGTCCTTGGCCAGACGGCCGGTGTACATGGCGTTGGCGGCGGTCTTGCCGTTCATGACGTTGATCTCGGTGGCGGCGGTGCCCAGGGTGAAGGCGTTGTTGTCGTTGCCCTGGGGGCCGCCCAAAACGTAGTGGGCGGCGGCGGTGCCCCGGCGCAGGGTGATCTCCATCATGGGCAGGCCGGAGGACTGGATGGAGTAGATCAGGGACTGGCCCAGGCCCAGCAGCTCGGCGACCTCGGCGTCGTCGCCCACGTCGATGCCGGTGGTGTCCTGGATCCAGACCATGGGCAGGCGGTCACGGGCGCACAGGGTGACAAACTCGTTCATCTTGATCAGGCCCTGGCGGTACAGCTTGCCGCCCGCGCCCATGGACTGGCCGTACTTGGCCATCTTATACTCGGGGTAGTTGGGGAACACGCCCTGCTGGTTGGCCACCACGCCCACCAGCAGACCGTCCACCTTGGCGATGCCGGTGATCATCTCGGGGCCGTAGCCCTTCTTGTACTCCATGAACTGGCTGCCGTCGAACAGGCGGCCCAGGACGGAATACATGTCGTAGGGGCGGTTCTTGTTGTTGAGCACCAGGTCGTACAGCTCCACGTCGGACATGGCGGGAGACTGGGGGGTGTCCACCCGGAAGAACTCCAGGTCGAAGGTGGGCAGCATGTCCACATACTTCTTGATGCCGGCGATGACCCCCTCCTGCTCGGTGTACACCTCACGGAAGAAGCCGGTCTCGCCGTAGTGGATGGACACGCTGCCGGGAGGATCGGCCCGCAGGCCCTTGGTGGCCTCGATCTGGGCCAGGGCGGTCTCCATGTCGATGTGGGGCTTGGGGTTCATGCCGCCCACGATGCCCGCGCCGCCCACGGCCATGTTGGCCTTCTGGTGGGCCACCAGGATGGTGGGAGAGATGGAGTGGTAGCCGCCGCCGGCGGGGTTGGTGCCGTGGATGCCCACGATGACGGGAATGCCCATCTGGTTCAGCTCGGAGTTGCGGTAGAAGGGGGTGCCGCCGCCCCGGCGGTTGGGGTACACCTTCTCCTGCTCGTCCAGCTCCACGCCGGCGCACTCCAGCAGGTAGATCAGGGGGATGCGCAGCCGCTTGGCGGTGTCGCTGCCCCGGAGCAGGTTGTCCGCCTGGCCGGGCACCCAGGTGCCGGCGTGCTTCTTGTTGTCGGAGGCGATGATGCAGCACCACTTGCCGTTCACCCGGCCCAGGCCCTTGACGATGGAGGTGGAGCCGTTCTTGTTTTTCTCGGGGTTGTACAGGCTGTTCAGGGGGCACCAGGTGCCCGGGTCCACCAGCAGGGCCACCCGCTGCATGGCGGTGAGCTGGCCCTTGGCGTTCATGTCCTCGTCCTTCTTGCCGGCGTTCAG
>JAFLTD010000268.1 GCA_022510625.1 Lachnospiraceae bacterium | reverse complement strand
TATTAGTAGCACCTGTAACTCCGTTTACGCTCATTGGTATCCCTCCTTGGAATGTGTTATAGTTTATGTTTTCGGTTGCCTGAGGGGATAAGTCCCCACATCTATTTATTATATCGTACCATACCTTTGGAAAAATTAGGAGTATTAAATAAATTTTTTTATAATTAATAACAAAAAACGGGTATTTCATGACATATGGGAGAAAAAATAATGTTTTATAAGTGTAAAGCAGGTGTGATAGAATGTTATTAAGGTGAAGATAGATACACGGAGTGGGAGAATATGCAAACGCAAACGCCGAAATATAACAGTCTGTACGACTACGTTAAGTCGGATGAAAAAAATAAAGAGTTGTTCGATATAAAGGAACAGTTTGACGAAGCGTTGTGGCGCACGCATCTGGAAAAATTAAATAAAAGAGGAGAAGTGCCGCGCGGAAGGGATCAAGAGTTTTACAGGAAAAGGCTGGACGAATTGAGACCCTTAGCCGATGAATCCGCTCTTCTCAGTTTCCTGAATTACAAGGGATTGCCGAAATTTTGTGATTTTGACTGTGACGGGACCGTCAGGAAAGATTATCTGAAACAAGGGTACTATTCATGGTTTCCGCGGGAAATCTACAGAACTTTATGGAACTGGAAAGATTTATGCCGGGTCGCGGATGTGGAATTTAAGTACATGACGATAAGGCAGTTTGCCGGATCATGCTACGCGCACGATGTGCAAATGGGACCGGATACGATGAACTCCTTTTGGATTACATTCAGTGCATATCTGATTGCCAACCACGGTGACACTTACAGATGGAATAATTTTAAAAACACGGTTTTTTTTAAAGAGGGGGAAAACGGCAAACAGCGGGATCGTGCGGACAGGATCAAGGCGCTTATCGCGGAGGATGCAAATTATATCCGCAGTGGTAAAATCAAGGAGTTTGCAAAATATACGCATACCGTGGGGAATTTGGTCTTAGTACCGGCAGGCTATAACGGTTACAGGGGGACTCAGCCGTGCATCAAAGATTATTTCGATCTGTCGCTTGGCAATCTGGCGTACGGATGGGGCGGCAATCATTATCTGGGCGAAGGCGGCGCATCCGTAAAATATAATTTCATTAAGTATATTAATACCTTTTTCCTCTGGGACTATGTCGATAAGAATTATGAAGTCATTCCCCTGTGTGAATCCCACGCAAGACAGATGGAAATGCAGCGAAAGACGGGAAAGTTGGCGGCTCATGGTGTTCTGCCTGCCCAAGAAGAAATTGATGATCTATGCAGTAATATCAATGTCAGGATTGAGAAGCGAAGTCATTTTATGATTGCGATGCTGAAAATTGCGATGGGCATTAATGCGGACGGAAAAGATGTGGCGTTAGGCTGTACATACGATGGAAAATACCGGGAGGAGTGGGCGGACTGGAAGGTTTCCGGAGTATACAAGAAAATCATGGAAGAAGTTTTTCTGTCGAATCACATATATGCCGGCGGATACGGAGAGGTAATAAAGTTGATTCGGGAAAAGACAGACGGAAATGAAGATGAGGAGTTTGTCGGCAGTATTCTGAACAGCTGGTGCAGTTGACGAAAGTAAGTGGATTGTATATAATTAAGTACAATCCACTTTTTGTATACAAAGTACAAT
>JAFLTD010000267.1 GCA_022510625.1 Lachnospiraceae bacterium | reverse complement strand
GCTCCCCGTTTTCATCCATCGTGGTGCTGATTGTTAAATCGCATGATGTTTTAGTAGCTCTACATAAAAAGGAGAATGATTATGAAAAAGAAATTCGTAAGTATCTTGTTGTGTATTGCAATGTCGGTTTCAATTGCTGCTCCTGCAATGGCTGCAAACATAGAAGCATCAGATCACAATCAAAATGAATCTGTAAGCTTTTTAACATCAAGCACTGGGAGAATGGACATAACCTATAATCCCCCAAATGATTCAAATAGTACATTTGATAATAATCAAAATATGTTTGAAATAAAACAGTACGAAAACGACGAATTGATTCAAACGGTTATAGGGAGTCCTGGTGGAGATAAGTTGATTGTTCAAAACTATGAAGAGGGGGAAATCCGCAACGAAGAGATTATACTGGTAGCTGATAGAGTTATTGTACATAAAACTACGTCAGAACCAATTTTAAATGTTAGCGCATACACAGCGTCTTATGGAAGTTTATTAGGAACCATTGTGTATAATAAAGTTATAGGGGGTACAATTGAAGAACAAATAAAAGTATATAGTAAACTAACAGATCAAGACACGGAGTCATATACGATTAACGGGAAAAAAACTGATACATTAGCTATTATTGCGGGGTTGATTGCCAGTGTTCTTTCTGTATTTGTGCCAGCAGCTACTATTGGAAGACAAATTGCAATTGCAATTATAAGCGGGCTTGGCGGAAGTGTTGTAGGCGGCGCTATAGGGATAGCCTTCAGTGAAGATGTTGCTGTTAATTCCAAATATTATACGTTGACAGGATATCATGCAATAACAAATCGTTATTCTTCTGGATATGATGGTGTTGCAAGACAAGTTTGCACAAAAAATAGTGATTATTATAATAAGTGGTTTTATGATGGATTTACACCATACAATTGGAAAGATGGAGATGATTTAGCCATCTTATTGTGGAATTCGATGATTGGTGATATATGGCCATATGTAAAAGCTTATACGTAGAGGAACGGCTATGAAAAACTGCCCTTATTGTGGTAAGGCCATGAGTAGCGGATATATATTTTCCCCTCGATCATGTGCAGTATATTGGCTTCCAACGGGAGTCAGGCTTAAGAGTTGGATCGTGACAACAAAAAGTGTCAATGAAAGCGGTGGTATTGTTTTAGGTGAGGCATCCAAATATGGGTTTATAGCTAAGAGACGAATGGTCAGTTATTATTGTAAAGAATGCAAATGTTTAATTTCTGTTTAGAATTAATGAAAAAATCTTAGTGTGAGGCATTGACTTTTTACTGTGCTAATAAATAAGAGTGGGTAGCTTGTTGCGCTAGCGCAAGCTACCCACTCTTATTTGTATATAACGGTTTACCCGTTTATATATAATGAACGGGTAAACCGCTATGAGTATAATTTTAGTAATATCTTGACAGTTCTGGAGACTTATGCTATACTAAGCACGGGAGGTTAGAACACGGTGCGATAGCGGCATCTGGCTGGCCGTTGCCGGCCGACAACCAGGTGACGTCATACTCCACATGCTGCTCGTCTGGGCGAGGGTAAATAGCTAATTAGGCCCAGAGCGTCCTGGCTCATGGCTGGGGGTTTAGCAGTTTGCTAATCAGAAGCCGTACAGGTTTGATACCCCTG
>JAFLTD010000266.1 GCA_022510625.1 Lachnospiraceae bacterium | reverse complement strand
CGCTCCCATTCCGGCAGCGCATAGTACAGATCAAATTCAGTATCTTTAATGCGGCTTGCTGTCATATATCCAAACAAAGCATGCTCAAAGCTGTGTAAGGATGTCTTCCAATTATGTGCCTTCGGATACTGAATCACCGGCTTGTCTGTTTTGCCGTCTACCATATGCCAGATCTCGCCGTTTTGTTTATCTACCATATACTTAAACCAGTATCGATGGGTATTATTTAAAAATTTATAATAATATGGATCATGGATGGAAAGAATTTCACACGCCTGATCAAGTTCTGCAAGAATCCACCATTCTTTATCTGTATCCAAGCTTCCATGTGCATCAAAACGTCTTCCCCATGACCCGTTTTCTTCAATATAAGCTTCATGAATCAGTTTATCAATCTTCGGTCGGGCAAATTCGATATAGAATGGCTCTCCGAGCAACTCGCCTATCTTGAGAATCACCCAGAATGTTTTTACCGAATGTCCAAAGTCCGTATGGTCAGTGCCAAGTTCCATGGAATGAGAATCTGTTCCAAGACCCCAGAAAAACTTATAATGCTCACTGTAAAACTGTGTAATCAGAATATCCACAACTTTTTTCATATCTTTCTTCCAGATACTCTGATAAGGTTCCGGCAGACTCGGCGTCAGCATCAGCATATAGGCATACAACTGGTCAAGCTGTGCTACAATCTGCACATCTGGATCTTTCGTATGCTTCGGAAGCCACGTAAGGTATCCTTTCCCGTCATCCATATATACTTTAAATATATAATCCTTCAACTGGATAATTTTATGAAGAATTGTGTTATCGTGGGTCAGGAAATAGTACATACCAAGTCCTGTCAAGCCATAAGCCAGATCCTGACTGGTTCTCAGTTTATAATCGACATCCCATGTACCTGAACTGATTTCCTGTCTTACATGCATGCCGTAATTTCCATCCATAGCATCTGCAAGCGCAAGAGCACCTCTTCGGCAAACTTCAAGATAGTGAGGGTCTCCTGTCATATGAAAGGCAATACCAAACGCATAGGCCAAACGGGAATGTGCCCGAACAAAATTATATTCCGGTTCTACTAGTCCAACCGTAATTGGATCAAGCAGTGCCTTTTTAAATTCCTCCGGCCATTCTTCACGATTTTTCGGAAGAACTTTTCCTGCATTAGTGATATAGGTAGGGAACAATCCGCCATTTAAATTTGTTATTTCCGGCTTGTCCCAGAATTTCATCAGGTCTTTTACAACATGGTCTTTCCATACACGTGGGTCCAATGCTTCTTCAATCAATTTCTCAATATCCATCTCCGGCTCTGGCACAGCTTTTGGGGCAATCGGTTGTGATGGCGCATTATAAAATTCTTTTTCCATACTCATATTTCATTCTCCTGCAAAAATTTTTATACGATAGGATTATTGATTACTTTATTATAAGTAGCAATCAGTGTATCGCAGTAAAGTTCCAAATCACCTGCAGAACGTCCGGTAACCAAATCGCGATCCACCACTACATGGGAAAGATCCGGCACATAAACGCCGCCTGCATTTATAACGTCGGCAAGAACTACTGTATGGCAAATAACTTTTCTGTCCTTTAATAATTCCGGCACGGGAGTCAGAATCCAGAGCGCATGGCATAACGCTCCTTT
>JAFLTD010000265.1 GCA_022510625.1 Lachnospiraceae bacterium | reverse complement strand
GCCGGCCTCTCAAATTGTACAGAGAAAGATCGGGATGGAATACCAGACCGTGGGCGGGAAGAATAATGTTTTTGTGAAAACACTATTTACCGTAAAAGCGCACGCGGGTCATGGAACATTTCTTTTTAGGTCCAATAATATTGAAGTTACCGCGGACGGCCCTGATTTGGAATATGTGACCCCGGCGGTTAATACACCGGAGGAAGCGCTCGAGGCAGGCCGCGCAGCGGCAGGTATCCACCAACAACTGATGGCGTACAAGGATGCCAATCTTGGCGTACCAGGACTTTATAGCATGAAAGCTAAAAATGTGGAGGAGAAGGTAGATGCATTCGTATATGATAAGTATAAAGAGGTAAATCAAGATGCCGAACAAAGAAGCTGGATGTACTTGACGGGTGGGACGTTTTATATGTTGATGAACCTTGGCAACAGCGCCCATCCCCAGGCTACGGTCGGCATCAGAATGAACAAGATTGCTGACTTGCTTTTATATCTGGGAGGAAGAAGAGCAGGGGCTGAAAACAAGGACCTCACCGGAACAGTCCCGCTTGGAATTACAACCGCCAGGCTAATGGAAGCGAAAGGGAAAACGGAAGCGCAAAAGGACAGTGAAAGGATGGAACTTCTGGCAAAACAGAAGCAGACAATGCGGAATGCGCCACGTAAGGCGATGGACGCGATAATAGACTATGTGAGTCAACACCCGGAAGCGAAGTTCACGGATTGGGATAGCGTTTGGGGCCTTATATCCCTTCTGTTTGCCTATCATGCTCAGTTCCTTATGATTCTGAACCACCCGAGCGCCGCTATGATTGCCAAGGACGCAATGCCGGTGATGAACAGAACCTCCCTGTATGACGCTTATCGCAAGCTCGCTAGAAACGACCGGAAAATATTTCTAGCGGTAATGCGGAGAGAAATACATATAAAACACCCGGAAAGGTGGTCAAAAACGACCTTTACGTATCAGGATCCTTCGTCAAAAAAACCCATGGACGTCGACGAAATCGTTTTGGCGGGGAAGTTTGAAGGTATGGAGGGCGATTCGGAGGTGTGGGATTTTTTAAAGTTGGATGAATGGGTGAACGCTCTGGCGGTTGGAGTGGACGCAATGTACAATCGTTTTCATTCAATCGGAAGTATTGCGAACCGGGATGCGGGAAATCCAAAGGCGGGTTTGGCCAAGTTTGAGTTGGGAGAATCCACGGATATCGGACTTGGGAATGACGCGCCCGGCTTATTGGTAGAGCTGCGCGGACTGGAGCGGGGCGTCCCCTCTGAGCGCTGGGGAGAGATTGCGTGGCGGGTTGCCTATTTGATACGCTGTTTGAACGATGGTAAAGTACCAGACGCAAGCAAAGTCCCTGATTTCAGTAAGGAGCAGTAGCCCTGGCAGGTCTCCAATGTCGTTTAGCCAGTTTCAGGATCAGGTGAGAGAACACGCGCAAATAGGAATGGATATTGAACACTACTTTGAGGAGAAGAACATCCGGTTCATTTTTGGCGCCGGGAACGTGGGCAGTTGATTGGAGATTCTAAGAAGCTGTACCAATAGGCTAAAACCTTTTCAGCAAAGTCTGAAAAGCAGCAATCATACAAACAGCCTGGGCAGAGCGAACAGATATCTCGTAATCTTTGGAAAGACGGC
>JAFLTD010000264.1 GCA_022510625.1 Lachnospiraceae bacterium | reverse complement strand
ATTTTTTCGCAAATATAATTTCGGCCGTTTAGTAGGTGATAGTCAGCTGACTATGTAGTCAGAAAACAGATCATCCTCGACCTTAGTCAGGTGATCCATGTTCATGTAACGGCGGGTACCCCATTGTGTCCCAGCCACATGATAGAGCGCGATTGCCGGCCCCTCCCAACATCATATCCCGCGACAAGAGTAGAATGCTCTTTCCTGCTTCACCCTTAGAGTTTACAATTTCTTCAGCTCACCGTAATAATGTATGGGGCGTTTGATCTCTTTCCTGTATACTAACCCCTGTAAATTATAAAAATGAAAAATACTATTTTCCGGCACTCCTAAATCCGTCAACTGCCTTCTCATCTCTTTGACATAAAAACTCATAATGACAATTGCATCAAAAGATAGCTTTATCCCCTCCTCAGGTGACAAAACCTCTATATCGTCTATACGACTATGCTGATTTGCCAGCGAATTGTCTAACAATGCGGTGACATCCTACGAGGATTACAAACTGCATAAAAACAAGTTGTCTTTAGATACAATAAGACAAAATTGTTTGTCACCATGATATACTCTTTTATGATATTCAATTCCATTATCTTTCAGTATCTTTTCAAGCTCACTTATCATATTCTTCTCACCTTCTCTGCCGTAATCATCTAGCAAAATACAGAAAGAGTCCTCTAAGCACTCGGGAATATATGGCAAAATATCTTTCCTTGATATACCTTTACTTCCCCACGGCCCATCAATAGAAATCAAATCATATTTTCCTCTTACGATATCCTGTATCTCTCCATATGTATAAATATCTGTCCCATATTGAGCGCTATATTCTTTTTGTACAGGCCTTATATGCACCTTAACATCCTCAGGAATATAATTCTCCTGTGAAAAAAAGGATAACCATTCCTCATTCTGTTCAATAATCTCGTAATCAGCGTTTGAATCAATGTGATAATTGATTAATATTTTACTGCTTTGCCCTAAACCCATTTCCAAAATAGATTTCGGTTTTTTACTTAATAAGATGTGCAACATAATATACATATAATAATATCCTACAGCCCATCCACCGCCTATAATTTGAGTCTCTTCTGTCAACCAAGGTACCCCTTTTCTCATTTCATTAAATCTATTTTGGGCGAGGATTGTTCTGTTTTGAGCGATGATTTCCTGCTGTTTTTTCTGTATCTCATTATTTTGCCATACAATATACTTATTTACATCGAAAAGCTCCGGATTTCGTATTATATTGATATATTCCAGATTGCCCGGTATGATTTTCTCTTTTGGAACATTCATATTTATTAGCGTCTCTGTCATTTCCTTTTCAAAATCAACGCTCGCGATCAAAATAAAGTCACATTCCTTGTTATCGGCCGCACACTCCGGAGTATAAACCGGTTTGCCCTCAAAAATTTCTTTTCCCTTTTTGCTTTCTATAAATCCGATTATTTCGCACTTATCCTGTCTGATAAATGGATTTATTTGTGTATAAGTATTTCCGGTTCCGTAAACTAATATTTTTCTCATTCTGCACCACCTTAATATATTTTTTTCACTGTTACTTCTCCTTCAAACCAAGTTTTTGATACAATAAAGAACTTTCTCTTCTGAATTATTTCTTATGACATACTGCCTTGCCATCTCTCCCATTTTGTAATTCTTATTTCTACCCAA
>JAFLTD010000263.1 GCA_022510625.1 Lachnospiraceae bacterium | reverse complement strand
AGTTTACACATACTTGTTGTTTTGTGCAACTTCTATTTTTCAAACAAGGCCTAGTAAGAACAACTTTGTAAATCTGAATGGGTTGTTTGCCAGGTTGACAGGCCGGAGGCTCCTTAATGGAACAGTGAAACTCAATAATGGGATGCTGGGGTTTAAGATAGGTGATGCGGATATGACAACCACGGCAAATGAAATTTCTGTTTTTTCAGATTATCTGAGTGAACAGAATATTCCTTTTCTCTATATCCAGATGCCGGGGAAAGAATCTCTGGACGGACAAAGTTTTCCAGTGGGAGTAGCCTCTTCTGGAAATAAAAACGCAGATAATTTGCTTTCTCTGCTTTCAGCGGAAGGTGTTAAGACTTTGGACTTGCGTCCTTTGATAAGCCAAACGCAGGAAATGCTGGAGCAGCACTTTTACAAAACAGATCATCATTGGAATAGTGATGGTGCATTTGTTGGGTTTCAGGAAGTTTTGTGCTATCTTCATAAATTATTTCCTGCAAGTAATATCGACCTGACATACGCCCAGAAAGATCAATGGGAACGGCATATTATAAATGATTGGTATTTAGGCAGTCAAGGAAGACGCACAGGGATATTTTTCGGAGGGATTGATCCCTTGATTTGGCACACTCCAAAGTTTGAAACAGAAATATCCTGCTCGATCCCAGCTCGTGGGGAATTTTATCGAGGGAACTTTGCTGAGGCGAATATTCGTACGAAATATATTGAGGAGAAGGACTATTTTGTTTTAGATTCCTACAACGTATATATTGGTGCAGACTACCCATTAGTGCAGCACAGGAACCTGAATGCTCCCTCTTCCCTAAAATTGCTGATGTTAAAAGATTCATTTACCAGGCCTTTGCAATCATTTCTCTCCACAGTTTTCCAAGAGATAGATGTGATTGATCCTCGGAGTTTTTCACAGTGTACTATTGCGGAGTATGTGCAGCGGACAGCACCGGATGTGGTAATTCTCTCCATAAACCCAAGCCATATTAACACTGAAGCATATCGAAATTTTGGCATAGACAAAGCGATTTCCATCAACTTGGAGAAAAGCCCCTATGAACTCGTTATTCAAGAAAATTCAAAGATAGAGATGAGTGACGATAATTACAATCATGCGGCATATCCGATAGAGGGCAATGCGGTTTACCGAGTCTCTTTTGATGGAGTAGATATCTTAGAGGGACAAGCCGACGGCGTAGGGTTGCAGCTTTATGATAAAACGACAAAGACGGTGTTAGAAAACACGATTTTTGACCTGACTTACTGTGAAGCCACGGATGGTTTTAGTTGGATTGTCCGAACTCCCGACACACAGGATGAATTTCAGTTGCTTTTGTATGCTGGAATTTATAGGTCTACTGCGGGAAACAGCGTAGTTTATCGGGATGTAACGATTGAAAAGTTGTTCGATATTGATTCCTGACCGTTGATGCGAAGCTATCCGTTTGAATGGCGCATTATCCGAGAAGAAAAATAATCCGAGAAGTGAATTGAAAAGCCGGTAAAGTCAAGGCTTTCAGCAAAAACTTCTCGGATTATTTTTAGGGAACCTCTGATTAAATCCATTTCCGCTTTGCGAAAGTGTAGCGCGACAACTTTTTTGAGAAACGCGGATAACATAAATGATAAAAATTATCCCCGTTCTAAGAAATAAATCTGAGGCCCGCCCGCTTGCATCGACCGCTCCCAAAC
>JAFLTD010000262.1 GCA_022510625.1 Lachnospiraceae bacterium | reverse complement strand
GACCGATTCCCAACTATATCGGTATCTGGCTGATGTTCTACATCAACATCACCTGTGGTCTTGCACTGATCTCTCAGGAGAAAATGATCGTGAAATGTATCGGTCTTGCCGGCGTGGTAGGTATTGTCTCCACGGTTTCCGCTATCTTTAATGCGGGCGGACGTCTCGGTTTCTCCGCTTGGGCAGATACGATGAAAGACAGAAATACGATCTATAAGCTGATCTTCGTACTTTCCATCATCTTTACAGCGCTTGTAATGGTGACCGGCGGTATCAAGAACGGTGAGGGCAACATGCTCTTGATCGTTCTCGTTCTCGGATTGATCTTCGTTGTCAATGCGGGTTACGGCGGCGGTTTCTCCAACGTGCCGACACTCCTCTCCGACCATTACGGAATGGGCAGTATCAGCGCACTGCACGGTATTACCTTATCAGCATGGGCATTTGCAGGTCTTACCGGCAACCAAATCGCGAACTTCATCGTAAACAGCACAGGTCAGTTTACGGAAGACTCACACGGTAACCTCATCAATCCGATCGGATACCAGAATGTGCTGTACTTTACGATCGTGCTCTACATTGTCGCTTTACTGTTAAGTGTATTCCTTGTTCGTCCTATGAGTAAGGATAAGAAGGAGAGCTAAAAGCTCACTCGGTTTAAGTTCAGATAATTTATTTGGAATACAATCAATAAAAGAAACGACCGGTTCGACGCCAAAGTCGAATCGGTCGTTTTATCTATTTGGATTTGTTAAGAAGTGCGTATATTCCGTATTTCTTCAGGCAAGAGCTCCATTATAAGCTGTTCCTGATACGCCTTATCTTGAGTAGATCGCTTTAAGTCATCAAATCTGCCCATATCTATCAATATAGAGTTGAGTTTATTCAAACGGCTTTCACCTCTTTCCATTCCATCCTCCACGCCTTCTTCATATAGAGTCCGAAAATGCAGTTCTTCATCATACTCATAAATACTCACTTTAATCGCCTCCGCTCTATTCTTTCTAAGAAATTCCGATAAGATACCCTCAGCAATACAGTCGTCCACCGCTTTTTCTACCGCTTCAGCCAGCAACATCTGTTTTGCATAACTCCTTACCCTTTCTACGTACATAGCATATTCCTTAAGCGTTTTGCACGCATCCATGATCTCCTCGTTGCAGCCATAGTTAATGTTATACATTGTCACTGTCAGCTCCAGTTCGGGATGCTCCTGTTTTTTCTCGTAAGCATCCGATAGCTTTAGGACCTGCCTCTCCGGCTGGGGGTCTGTCCCATTATAAAACACCACGAACCGAGGTGAGGGAATACTGATTAATTTTGAACCGTACAGGTCTTTATCATAAGTTCTTTTCTGCAGGATGTCCGCCACATATAACAAGTCTCGCAGCGGCATGTTGGGGTTTACCGTGGACTGATGCTCATAGAGCATCAGCTCAAAGTCAAACACGAAAGATACATCGTTCTTGTAATTCATATAGACCGCGTTCTCTAACGTGGCGATCTCCAATCCTTCCACATCCGTATAGTTCGTTCGGTTCAGTGCATTGTAAAGACTCAGAAGATTATCCTTGTCTTTAAAAAGCATACGGAAGATGCTGTCCTTGTAGTTGCGTTGTACTTTTACTTCATTCATCTTAAGTCCTCCTTTGCTGCAGGAGAACCGCTTTCGCTTCAGATCCTCCTGCCTTTATAAAATGTTGATTGGAATAAAAGCATGGATTTTCTGAAACTTA
>JAFLTD010000261.1 GCA_022510625.1 Lachnospiraceae bacterium | reverse complement strand
CTAAATTTTGCTTTAATCGCAAATCTAATATCTGACCTTAAGTTGTTGACATTGGGTAGCTATCATGTCCCGGGGACATTTCACCAATGGAGGACATTTCATTGTGCTTCGGGGTGTACAGGATGGGCAAATACTGGTGGCTGACCCGGCCAGCACATCTCGCAGCCAACAACTGTGGGATCTGTCTATCATACTGGATGAGGCCAGTAAACGAGCGGGAGCCGGAGGACCGTTCTGGATCATTGGGTAGTGAACAAGAACGCACCCACATAGCAGATAATCTTGATACCAATTGTGCAGCGTGCTGGCCTGAACTACGGTTCGGGCCAGCTTTTTTTGTTTTCAGAAAGTTGAATGTCGTTCATGTTGATGATATACTTTAGTCGGAGCAAATTGATAAGTCGGATTTTTGCAAGGCCTTAAGGATGCTGCAATTATTTGCGAGGATTGTTTATGAAGCAAGGAAAGAGAAAAATCAATATAGTTATCATAATTGTTGGCGCATTCGGCTTATTTCTACTGACAGTCTTTATAAATCATCGGATTCAAACAACAAGAGAATCTGAATTACTGCTTCCCCTTGGAGATTTAGTCGAGGTAGACGGACACAATATGAGTGTTTACTCAGAAGGGACAGGTGAAACAACACTTGTATTTATGTCCGGTAGTGGAACTTGCTCTCCCATATTGGATTTCAAATCTTTATACTCTTTGCTTAGTGATGATTATAAAATCGTAGTGGTCGAAAAATTTGGTTATGGATTTAGTGATGTTGTAAATGGCCCCCGAGACATTGATACCATATTGAGACAGACCAGGGCTGCGATACAACGCGCCGGTCATAATGGCCCGTATATTCTTTGCCCACATTCTATGTCGGGTATAGAGGCCCTATACTGGGCACAGCAGTACCCGGATGAGGTAGAGGCCATCATCGGCCTGGATATGGCAGTACCACAATACTACGATGCAATGAATATACGCATTCCAGTAATGAAAATCGGGCAATATGCGGCTGCGCTGGGTATCACGCGGTTAATACCAGGTGTTTCAGAAAGTGATGCCATAAAGTATGGTACACTCACGGATGAAGAAAAAGCTATATACAGAGCCGTTTTCTATAGTCGGACAGCAACAGCCACGATGATTGAAGAAGCGAAATCAATTAAGGGAAATGCAGATGTTGTAAATCTTGGCGGAGTTCCCCCAGTTCCGATGCTACTATTTATTTCAGACGGTTCCGGTGGTACAGGGTTTGATATGGAAACATGGCGGCAAATTCCGAAAGATTATCTCTCAATGGCGCAAAACGGAAAGTTTATCGAACTTGACTGTCCGCATTATGTACATGATTACGAATATGAGAGAATCAGCAAGGAAATGAAATCATTTTTAGATACCTTCGAGTGAAAAACCCCAGTTTGTGGAAGCGGTTTTGCTTGGTAAAATTCCCCATTGATAAATCTTCTCTTGCTCTATCTTCTGTCCGCAAAAACTTTATTTAGAAACGCGATGCGCCGATCAACACAGTTACGGACAATCGGGCTGTCCAACACAATGTCAAAGGCGTGCATAGTGCCCTCCGTGTTGTGCAGCTCGACCAGGACACCGAATTGCCGCAGGCGTTCGGCATAGAGAATCCCGTCATCCCGCAGGCAGTCAAATTCCGCTGTCTCAATGTAGGCAGCGGGCATACCCGCCAGGGATTCCGCCTTGATGGGCGCGGCATAGACGCTCTCCT
>JAFLTD010000260.1 GCA_022510625.1 Lachnospiraceae bacterium | reverse complement strand
TCAATATTATTGATTGCAACCGCCTCGCAATGAGAACCATAGGAGCCAACGTCATTACCCTGCATATACATGTTATGGACCCGCCAACCGTAACCTGCATTGATCACATAGTTTCCATCTACATAGATATCCTCAAATTTAACTGCACTGCCCGGCGCTATAAATTCCATCATCATATAGATGGAAGAGCCACAGCGTTCTATTACATTGTTTTCCACATGGACATCCACCCGCTCAAGGCTGGCATGTGATTGGCCGCCAACATCCCCATATCCGCCATTGATCACGATCGCTATGCCCTTGTTCTCGCAATCATGCACATAATTGTTTCTGGCTGTGACATGGGAACCAAACATCAACATTCCGCCGCCTGATATGTTAGTTAAAATGATATTTTGGGAATTAAGGTTATAGTCCTTAACAGCACCGCCGCACCAGCTTACCTCACAATTCTGATAGATGATATTGTCATCGCTGCAGCAATCGGCGCCGCTTCCGGCATAGACCCTGAAATTAATGTTGTCTATGGCATTATAGCCTCCCTTAGCGGTAGTAGTGGCCTGCCCAATGACGGCCATTTCTATCTTGTCGAACACATTGCCGGGATTGCCCTCATCGCATCTCAAATAAAGCGTTCCCTCCAGATTCGGTTCGGCTACGGCCACCGGAAGTTTGCCCTGAATATTTAATATGGAACAAAACATTAAATCGCCGCACAAACCTGTTTCCAGCGAGAAAGCTTCTCCATGACGATCAACGTAATCAGTCCCATTCCATACAGGGTACACTTTTTTGCCTACCAGTGATTCCTCATTGAATAATATAACGCCGACATCCGTTAAGGCTTCATTGTACTCCCAGATTTTACCGCCATCTTCTGTTTCACCATGGAATGACCAGTTAGCCGGATCGGCAGCGGACAGTGGCGAGCCGGTGATGACAGGTTTGGCACCGTTACCATAGGCAGAATAAGAAACCCCCTCTTGCATGATAAGGCTTCCGTACCAACTGTCTCCTCTATTGAAAAATACGGCATCGCCAAACGATAATTTTGCGTTAGTAACTTTATCCAAAGAAGCCCACGCACTCTCAGGTGATAAACCATCGTTGCTGTCGTCACCTGTATTTGATACATAGTAAGCAGTGCCGTTGTAGGTTTCACCCAATATAAATTCGTCAGAATAGGTGATGGCTGTCTCGCTGTTCAAAATGGAATCCCTGGCATCTTTTGCATCGGAAAGAAGCGGGTCTTGCCAATCCGTGTCTATAATGGTATAGCTGCCGTCATATTTATCCCCATAAGCCAATAACAGCCTGTACGCGGCGGTAACGGCCATTTCACGTGTCAATTCATAATTAAAGCCGTTTTCACCTTTGGGCAGCCCAAAGAAGGGCGAAGGGTCTTCCGATGATGCCAAGCCAAGTGCATAAAATATTGAGCCAGTCATATAGTTCCAGCCTGCATGCTGCCCCATATTCGCTTCTATCGGACTTTCCTGTTGAAAATTCGGAAAAACATCCACGTAGTCCATAAAAGGAATAAAACCATCGTAAGACATATTTGCTTCAAGCCAATATGCTCTGCTGTCCGCGCCAAGTCCCAACACACATGCCGCTTCATAGATGGCCGCCGCACCGCCGGCTGCCAACATTTCCTCCTCTTTGGTAAAGGCTATTTCTGCAACTTCCTTCCACTGTTCGGTCAGGCTTTCATCGCAATACTCCACCACATTAGAAATCAGAACCGCCATTTG
>JAFLTD010000026.1 GCA_022510625.1 Lachnospiraceae bacterium | reverse complement strand
CTACCTTTAGAAGATTTGTTCTTAGGACAAATAGACATCTTTACACCTCCTTATTCCCGTTAAAAATATCCTTGATTACCGCCATCCTGGGATCAGGAACAAAGGTATCACAATCGCATGTTCCCGTATTCAAATCCTTGCCGCACTGACGACAAATTCCACGACAGTCAGGCTTGCACAGAATCTTCATAGGCCAGTTAATTACAATTTCAATGTTCAGCAAGTCTTCCACGTTCAACTGACAGCCGTCCATAAACTCCTGATCGTCATTCCCGTCAGGTATGGTATCTGTCATGTCCGGCGCAAACACTTCCCTGTCAAATTGAAGTTCAAGTGTCCTGTCCACAGACTTAAGGCATCTGTCACAATTCATGGCAATCGTTATCTTCGTGCTGCCGGTAACCCTCGCCTTTCCTCTACCGATATTGGTACAAGTCAAGTCGGTCGGTGCTATGTCCTTAACCGGAAAAACCGTATCACCAATCGTGACCCGCTCAAGTTCCGGCTCCGCCTGCACTGTGATCGTCCTGCCCTCGTTTGTTAACACATCCGTTAAGTTCACGAACATAGTTGACTCCTATCCACACTCAAACAATTATACCTATGAGGATATTGTTTGTCAACTACTAAATTGGCAAACCGCTCATCAGGGCAGACCATCCGGAAAGCTTTCGGTTGCTTTTTGTCGGAAAATACTTTAAAATATATGATGTTTCTACATTAATAGACCGAGGATAACCGATTTGAAAAACAAGAGAACCGACGAGTCAAATACGCTGTCAAATACAGGTATAGAGTCCAATGCTCTCGCCCAAAATGAAAAAGAAGCGAACCATTATGCCGCCAGAGGCTTGAGAACATGCGCCTTAATCGGGGCTACGGCATGGTTTTTAGATATCATAAATATATTTATCGTCCCGGCAGAAATCATGAATTTCGCGATGCCGCTTGTCATCTTTTTCTTTTTGCTTCCGACCTTAATCTGCAAGATTACCGGTGCTGAACAATGGTGGGTTAAATATGCGCTGATTTTTAGCTGTATCCTGGCTATCTTCGTCTTATCCAGCGCCATGTCAAAGCACGGTGTTCTTACATGGACACTTCCCCTTATGCTGAGTTGTCATTATTATTCCCCTAAATTAACTAAAATGACGCTTGTTTTGTCGTGGATATTTTTCTTACCATCCCTTTATATTGCCCTGTTTTTCGGAGAATGGGATCAGAATCTGTTGAATGCAGGTTATTACAGTGGGGAGCGGATAGTCACATCTCAAAATGTATATGAGACGACACTTTATTTTGTGTTTACAAGGATATTTATGCTTTTGGGAATTTCCGTAATCTGTACCACACTGTCGAAGAGAACAAGGATTATTTTCAAGCGGCAGATTGCAGACAGCGAAGAACATCAGCGCATCTCCACGGAGCTTGATGTGGCGACGCAGATTCAGGCGGATATGCTGCCAAGTATCTTCCCCGCTTTTCCTGACAGACCCGAGTTTGACATCTATGCGACGATGAACCCCGCCAAGGAAGTGGGCGGCGATTTCTATGACTTCTTTATGTTGGACAACAAACATCTTGCCATCGTCATGGCGGACGTATCCGGCAAGGGTGTTCCCGCCGCACTCTTCATGGTGATCGGTAAGACCCTGATCAAGGACCATACAAAGTCAAAGAGCGATTTGGGCGATGTCTTCACTGAAGTCAACAACATCCTGTGTGAATCTAACAGTGCCGGGCTGTTTATCACGGCCTTCGAAGGTGTGCTCAATCTGGTGACCGGCGAGTTCCGCTTCGTCAATGCAGGACATGAGATGCCATTCATCGCAAAGGGAGGCGGCGTGTATGAACCTTATAAGATCAATCACGGCTTTGTGCTTGCGGGCATGGAAGGGATGAAGTATACAGGGGGCAGCATGCAGCTTGCGCCCGGAGACAAGATTTTCCAGTACACGGACGGTGTCACCGAGGCGACTAATGCCGCACAGGAACTGTACGGTATGGACAGGTTGAGTGAAATCCTTGCAAAAAATACCGCACTTAAGCCAACCGAACTTCTGACAGCCGTGAAAGCGGATATCGATGCTTTCGTGGGGGACGCGCCGCAGTTTGACGATATTACCATGCTTTGTTTGGAATATCTGAAAGCAATGTCGCAATAATGAGGAACAAGATAATGACACTTAAGGCAAAAAAACGTGACAAAAATTTTAATATGGAAGAAGAATTCTCGGCAATGCATCAAAATGAGGTCGAGGCAAACCAGTATGTGGCAAAGAGTCTGGCCGCATGCTCGAGCGTCGGAGCGTTCCTGTGGGTTTTGGATGTTTTGGGAGTATTTCCGATTCCCCTGATTATCATGAGTATCGGTGTAGTGGTTTTGGTCATCGCATATTTGACACCGGCGATCGTCTGTATGATCACGGGCGGAGAGCCTTCATGGGTAAAACATGTTGGGATATTATGCAGTGTGATAGGCGTTTTCGCCATATCCAGCACATTGCCCAAGCATGGACCGCTGTTGTGGACGCTGCCCATCATTTTAAGCTGTCATTATTATTCCAGAAAACTGACAAGAATTGCGTTAGTAGAGTCGATGCTTTTGTTTCCTGTTTCCGTTATTATAGGGCTATACTACGGTGAATGGGATACCGCCATGTTGAATGCCCCTTACTATTCGGGACCCAGAATTATCACACAGCAGGTGATATATGAAGCTATTATGTTTTTTGCATTTCCGAGAACACTTGTGTTGTTTGGAGAAAGTTTTATCTGTATGTCCCTGGCAGACCGGACCCGCAATCTTTTAAAAAGACAGATTGCGGAGAGTGTGGAACACAAACGTATTTCCACGGAACTTGACGTGGCGACACAGATTCAGGCGGACATGCTGCCGAGTATCTTTCCGGCATTTCCGGACAGACCCGAGTTTGATATCTATGCGACGATGAATCCTGCTAAAGAGGTGGGCGGTGACTTCTATGATTTCTTTATGGTGGACGACAGGCACCTTGCCATCGTCATGGCGGACGTATCCGGCAAAGGTGTCCCTGCCGCGCTTTTTATGATGATCGGCAAGACGCTGATCAAAGACCACACGAAACCCGGCCGCGATCTGGGCGAAGTGTTCACCGAAGTAAATGACATTCTATGCGAATCCAACAACGAGGGCTTATTTATCACGGCGTTTGAAGGTATTCTCGACCTTGTGAACGGAGAGTTCATCTTCGTCAATGCGGGACACGAACCGCCTTTCGTCGCGAGAGCCGGCGGCGTATATGAACCCCGAAAGATCCGCGCAGGTTTCGTGCTGGCGGGCATGGAAGGCATACAGTACTCCGGCGGCAGTATGCAGCTTAGACCGGGCGATAAGATCTTCCTGTACACGGACGGCGTGGCCGAGGCGACCAATGCCGCCCAGGAGCTCTACGGTATGAAGAGGCTTGGAGAAATTCTCGCTAAAAATACAGCACTGCCGCCGGCACAGCTGCTGGCGACAGTGAAAGATGATATTGACGCTTTTGTAGGCGATGCACCACAATTCGATGATATCACGATGCTCTGCGTGGAGTATATCAAAGCAATGCAGGTGCAGTAATATTTAGATTTTGTCCCAGTTCATTTTCCTGTCCGCCTCGTCGTCTATCAGCGAACTTACTTTCTCCATCAGAATTTCCTCATCGATCGGCTTAACCACATAGTCCTTGGCCCCGCCCGCCACAGCCTTTACCACATGACTCTTGTCGCTGTTGGACGTGAGGAAGATAACCGGAACGTTCTCAAGATGATCCTTTTCCTTAATCATTTGGAGCATCTCATATCCGTTAATCTCCGGCATATCAATATCCAGGATGATCAAGTCCGGCGTTCTGTCTTTCTCCTTCAGAAACTGGAGTGTCCGCTTACCGGTTGAAAATGCGTGAACTTCATATTTTTCACCCAGCACTTTCGTAAGCATCTTGAGAATAATACCGCTGTCATCCACTGCCACAATTTTTTTCTTCTCACCAAACATCTTTATTTACCTCCGTTTTTCATTAGCAATTCTATTGCTTTATCTTCATCAAATTCATCTTCCAAAGCAATCAGGACACTCTTGATCAACTCATACATTTCCTGCTCAAGAGGGCTTCCGATCCACTCTTTTAACTGTTCTAAAGCCTGATCCGTCTCGAAGTTCTCAAGAAGCGATGCAACATTCTCCAAGTCACTCTGTGACAGCTGCAGCACCTCTCCGTTTTCGCTGCTGACAACACCGTACTTGCCTGAATCCTCTCCGCGGAATTCCCGAAAACCATCCTGCGTGGTATCCCATACGGCGACAAGCTCATCCCAGTGAGCTTCCACATAAGCAATATCATCGGCCTTGCTCTTCAACTCATGCTCATAGGCTATGTCTGCCAGCTTGTCCGCCCCGAGCGTTCTCGCGTTGCCCTTTAAGCCGTGTACCCAGATTGCATAATCTTTCATGTTCCTGTCCAGAATGAATTGTTCCATGGCATCCTGCTTTTCATGCTCCCTGAGGAACATATCCACCAGATCGACATAGATGTCCATATCGCCCTTTGCAAGGGACAACCCGTTCTCTATGGAAATACCATACTGCATAAAACCTTCATAGTCAATATTTTGCTCTGTTTCCGCCTTCTCATCATCTGCCCCGCCGGACTCCCTTATCCTGACCAAGTCTTTCGGCAGAAAATCGGCGACTGTCTGCTCCAACAGATCCACGTCAATCGGCTTCGTCAAAAAATCAGCGAATCCTTCCTTCATGTAACCTTCCCTCGCTCCGGAAAGGGCGTTAGCCGTCAACACGATGATCGGCGTATCCGCATTGGGGAAGTCCTTCATCTTCTGTATCTCATGCAGCGTCTCAACACCGTCCATCTCCGGCATCATGTGATCCATGAAAATAATATCGTAGTGGTCCTTCTGAACAAGTTCCAGACATTTCTTTCCGGAATCCGCCGTCACGATATTCATCTTGGTACGTTTGAGAAGTGACTTGAACACCGTAAGGTTCATGGCGTTATCGTCCACCACAAGCACATTTGCATCCGGGGCCTCAAAACTCTGCCGTCTGTCTGCATGATTCTTCTCCTGCATGATCTTGATGGATTCGAAATCTCCCGTGGGTTCATCGCATACGATTCGCTGCGGTATCGTGACTGTGAAGGTGGAGCCTTTACCGTACTCGCTCTCCACATTCATATCACCGTCCATCAGTTTCAACAGCGACATGGTGATATTCATGCCAAGTCCGGTTCCCTCTATATTCCTATTCTTCTCCTCGTCAAGTCTCTGGAAGTTCTCAAACAGCTTACCCATATCTTCTTTCTTGATACCCATGCCTGTATCCTTTACGGATATGATAAGGGACAGCTGCTCCTCCCCGTGTCTTTCATATGCCACATGCATCTCCAAGCCGCCCTGGGGTGTGTATTTGACCGCATTGGTCAGCAGGTTTGTCACAATCTGCTTGATCCTAACATCGTCCCCGTAAAGCGTCTTAGGAAGTGTCTCATCCAGCGAGAACTTGACTGAAAGGTCTTTCTCCTGTGCACGCAGGAAGATGACATTCCACAGATCCATAATAAGGGAGGCCGGGTCGTAGTCCACGCGGATGATCTCCATCTTACCGGACTCGATCTTGGACATATCCAATATATCGTTGATCAAAAACAGTAATGTCTTGCCCGAACTTTGAATGTTGGCGGCATAAGTCAAGAGCTGTTCATCCGTACATTCCCTTAAGATCATCTCATTCATGCCAAGCACGGCATTGATCGGCGTCCTGATCTCATGTGACATATTCGACAGGAAAAGGCTCTTGGCCTCATTTGCCATGATTGCCTCATTCTTCGCCTTCTCAAACTCGGCGTTAAGTTTTTTGATTTTCTCTAAGGCAGTCTGGGCATCGCGAAGTTCATTCAGCTCTGTCATATCACTCATGACTACCACTACCGATTTTTCACCTTTATTGCGTATATAACTCGTAGTCAAAGTGAGGTTCCTGATCTCTCCGTTGTGCATAAAATCTACAGTCACATTGGTTGCCTTACCCCTTTCCTGGATCGTATCGAAAATCACCTCATTGAATGCATCCGTGCCTTCACGCATCATGAAAATGCTCCCGTAAGAACTGCCTACATCATCCTGTGTCAGACCAAGCATGCTCTCCGCCGCCGGGTTGAGCATGGTAATCTTTCCGTTCAAACTGATTACCATAACTCCTTCCGTCATATTTGTTACAATCTCTTTATACAGATTTTCGTTATTATTTTGATCCGGCATATATGCTCCTTTCATCATTGGTATAATCGTAAAAAAAGGCGTAAAAAACAACATCAGCCGCCGAGTGTTCCTCCGGGATATACAATGTGTGAACCGAGACACCGGCGATACGTTGCCGCATTCCTCCCAGAACTGATGTTGCCTTAACATTATATAACAAATCATCCGGTTATACAAGCTAACCCCTTGAAGAGATATTCACTTCAGTACGGCATTAGATTCCCGAGCTCTCGTAATCACGCTAACTGTGCCTGCACTGCGGTGAGTGCCACAACACCCACGATATCCTCCCAGGAACATCCTCTCGAAAGGTCGTTGACGGGCTTGGAGATGCCCTGAAGCATCGGTCCGTACGCCTCCGCCTTACCCAGTCTTTGCACCAGCTTATATCCGATGTTTCCGCTATCAAGATTCGGGAAAATAAGTACATTTGCCTTACCTGCCACCTCGCTGCCCGGTGCTTTGGACTTCGCCACCTGAGGTACCAGCGCTGCATCCGACTGCAGTTCTCCGTCAATACACAGATGCGGATACTGTTCATGTGCAATCCGTGTAGCCTCCACCATCTTATCCACCAAAGGATGCTTGGCACTTCCCTTCGTAGAGTGGGACAGCATGGCAATGATCGGTTTCGCTCCCACCAGACTCTTAAAACTCTTGGCGGAAGTATCTGCGATCGCGGCAAGTTCTTCCGCTGTAGGATCCTGATTCAACCCGCAGTCCGCAAACAGGAACGTCCCGTTCTCTCCCAGTGTACAATCCGGCACGTCAAGTATAAAGAATCCCGACACGAGCTTGACGCCCGGCGCGGTTTTTAAGATCTGCAGTGCCGGCCTTAATGTATCCGCCGTCGCATGGCATGCCCCCGCCACCATACCGTCCGCATCATTTGCTTTAACCATGACAACACCGAAAGTGAGATAATCCTCCAGAAGAATCTCTCTCGCTCTCTCCGGTGTCATGCCTTTGTTCTTTCGCGTCTCATATAAGATATCGACGTACTCATCCAACTTCTCTGTTTTATCCGGATCAATAATCGTAACGCCGTCCAGTTCCACTTCCAGCCATCCGGCACCGTCCATAATCTTTTCTTCATTTCCGACCATTATAATATTGGCAATGCCTTCCTTCATAATATGTGACGCAGCAATGAGCGTCCTCTTATCATTCGTCTCCGGCAGTACAATCGTCTTTTTGTCGCTCCTTGCTTTCTCCTTCATCAGATCAATGTAAGACATTTCCTTTCCCTCCTGCTATACAATATTGCTTCATCGCATCCATAACTTCCTAATACATTAAAAATTATACAAAATTAACCGATTATACACAAGATGTATAGATACAAAATAATAATTTTGTGATAAACTCAAATTAGGTAAATCAGTCGTTGTATTAAAGGGGTATTGAAAACATGAAAACAGTCGGTATTATCGCAGAATATAATCCGTTTCACAACGGACACGCATACCAGATCGCTGCGGCCAAGAGAATGACCGGTGCAGATTACTGCATTGTCGTTATGAGCGGCAATTTTGTGCAGCGGGGTGCTCCCGCCATTATGGATAAATACATTCGCGCAAAATCCGCGCTTTTAAACGGTGCAGACCTCGTGCTGGAACTGCCTGTCTATTACGCGCTGGGCAGCGCGGAATACTTTGCCTCCGGCGCCGTCGCTATTTTAGATAAACTTGGCGTCACAGACGCACTCTGTTTCGGCAGTGAATGCGGTGATATCGATATATTATCCTCTTTATCCGAGGCATTACTGAATGAGACGCCGGAATTTAAACGCGTGCTGAAACAGCAGATGAAACAAGGCTTGTCCTATCCCCAGGCCAGAAATCACGCTCTGTCGGTCAGTTCGCCGGATCTTACCGGTTCCATATCCGTACTTCAATCTCCCAACAACATTCTCGGACTGGAGTACATAAAGGCGCTCAAAAAGCGCGGCAGCAGCATACAGCCCTATACCCTGTCACGTCAGGGAGCCGGCTATCACACTGCCAACTTAGAGGCATCATACAGCTCCGCACTTGCCATCAGAGAGTCACTCATACAAAAAGAAAATATTGAATACATTAAAGAACAGGTTCCCGCTTCCTCATACACATTGATGGAAGAAGCATTCGGACACAGTTTCCCGATCCTGACAAAAGATTTGTCTGCGCTTCTTCTCTATAAACTCCTGACGGAGCAAAAGAAGGGCTACGCATCCTATTTGGACATCGACGATGCCTTCTCCGACAGGATTAACCGTTTGCTGTTCTCCTATGTGGACTACGACTCTTTCTGCGAGCGGCTGAAGGCCAAAAACATGACCTATACAAGAGTTTCCAGAAATCTGCTGCATATCCTCTTAGATATCCGTCAGACGGATATGGATACTTTCTGCCGCGGGGACTATATACATTATGCCAGGCTGCTGGGCTTCAAAAAAGAAGCCGAACCGCTGCTTAGCGCCATCAAGGAGCTCTCTGCGATTCCGCTTCTCTCTAAACTTGCAGATGCCGACAAGCTGATCGGTTCTGAGACCGGGCGAAAATTACTGAATGCCGACATTCGGGCCGCCCATGTGTACTCTATGCTTATTCAGCAAAAATTCGGCGGCGAACTCCACAATGAATATCAAAAACAAATCATTGCTATTTAAGACGGACATGGAAATATTGCTCTATGCGTCCTCCAAAAGTTCAAAGGGCAGCCAGTGCACAATTTTTTCACTCAGCTCTTTAAAGTCGATGGGCTTGGCGATAAAATCGTCCATGCCCTCCGTCAGGAACATTTCTTTTACTCCGCTGATGGCATTTGCCGTCAGTGCAATAATCGGCACTTTTTGATAATATTCCCCTTCCAGTTCGCGGATGACATGGGTGGCTTCCACGCCGTCCATATCCGGCATCATGTGATCCATAAAGATCAGATGATATTCCTTCTGCTTTACCATTTCGATAGCCTCCTCACCGCTTTTTGCGGTGTCAATCTGCATGGCAAAGGGCTTCATCAATCCTGCCGCCACTTTTCTGTTGACCAGATTATCATCCACAATCAGGACTTTTGCTCCCGGAGCACGGAAATTCTCATATTCGGTGGTCTGCAATGTCCTGGGCTGCCTTTTTTCCAAGTTCAATTCGCCGCAGGGTTCATCGCTCGTCACGCGCTGCGGTACCTCAAAAGAAAAATTACTGCCCTGTCTGTACACGCTCTCCACATGTATTTCGCCGCCCATCAAGATTAAAAGCTGTCTGGAAATAGCAAGCCCGAGTCCGCTTCCTTCCTTCTTTCTGTTCCTGAATGTATCTGATTGTTCGAATGAATTGAAGATACGTTCCAAATCATCCGGTTTGATACCGATACCGGTATCCTTGACCGAGACTTTGAACAAGATATCTTCTTCCTTTTTTTCATATCCTATGTCCAAACATATACTTCCCTGATCCGTGAATTTCACCGCATTGTTGACCAGATTAATCAACACCTGTTTCAGGCGGATCTCATCACCATACAGTCCCTTTGGCATCGTAGGATCAATCCGAATTTCCAGTTTCAGATTTTTCTCTTCAACCTTTCCGGATATAATGTGGTACACATCCTGCACCAGAGTCATCAGATCATAATCCGCCTCCACGATTTCCATCTTGCCGGACTCCATCTTGGAAAAATCCAGAATATCATTGATGATCGTGATCAGTGTCATACTCGCCGACTTGATCTGTTCGACGGCATCTCTCTGCTGCTGTTCCAGTTCGCCGCGCAGAGCAATCTCCGTCATACCCAGAATGGCATTCATCGGAGTTCTTATCTCATGACTCATATTTGCCAGAAACGCCGATTTGACATGGGAGGCGTTCTCTGCCTTTTCCTTCAGTTCCCTCATCAATTTCGCCTGTGCCGTCATCTCTGTCACATCGATGACCGAGATCATATAACCCCGCACTTTCACTTCATCACGAATCTCCGAGGTTCTGATCTCGTAGCTCTTGTCATTCAGATCGATGACGGTACCGCTCTGCTCATATATGGCCTGAATCTCCGAATCGCTGATCTTTCCTTCCCCCAGCTTCATTTCCGGGAATAGCTCGCAAGCCGCCGGGTTGGCATAGAGAAAGTTCATCTGGTTATCCGATACGATGATACCCTCGTCCATGCTCTCGATCACCGTCTCTTTAGCATTTTGTACCGTGTCGAACAGACCGTACCGGTTGACCGCGGTGAAAAGAAAAACAACCGAGAACAAAATCCCCAGAGGCGTCGTATCAAACCCTCCGGTAATACCGCTTAAGTAAACGAGCAACATCACAAAAGGTGTGATGCCCGCCATGATCAAAAGTCCTTGAATCGCTCTCGTCGCTTGCCTGATCTGCTGATAAGCCGGATTGATACAAACATAGAGATACAGAATCATCTCTATCAGGCAAAAAGCCATATAGAGATAGTAGATGGGCGCTTTGCCGAGTATCAGGATGTTGCCGTTACCCGTTGCCGCCACTTCGTAAGAAGTGTAATACAAACTGTGGTAATCACACGTCATAATCACAATAAACATAGCCAGGTTGATCCCGAAGAGTATGAGCATCAACTTGCGCGGCCATTTGATTCTGTAATAACTCAGAACGAATGTCAGGGCAATAAAATTGGCAAAACATTTCCCACAATATTCTGTCTTGCATAGAGCTATCATCTCCCGCAAATCCTGTGCCATGATAAAAAGGCTTCGGGAGACCAGCGCAATAAGACAACAGATAATGGTTATGATCAATCTGCTCTTATATTCGGAATCTCTCTGTTTCAATACGGATGCCAGCAGAAAAAAGCCTACCAGAACCCCAAATATATGGATACAAAGCCAAGCTGTCTGCATATCCGCTTCTCCTATTGTTCCTGTCTCGTAGTTTTCTCAATATGTGTCTTGATCCGTTCATGCACCATATCCGATACTTCCATAGTGGTCATACCCTTGTATTCTTCATAAGGAATGGCCGGAAGATAGTGCACCTGTGTGGTGACCGGTCTGAGCGACCAGACCTCAAATACTTTATAGGAATCGATCAGCACCACCGGCACGATGGGCGCCTTTGCCTTCATGGCACTCTTAAAGCAGCCGGGCTTAAATTCCCGCACCTCATTATGGTTACGGAAATATCCTCCCTCGGGAAAGATGATGTATCTTCTGCCGGCAGCAACTTCCTCTGCAACCTCCGATATCAGTCGAACCGACTGCCGCATGTCATCTTTGATCAGCCGCTTTCCGTGCAGAAGATTTACAAACTGTGTCGTCAGGATCACATGCGATTTCGCATCGTCAATGACAACCGAACACGGCTTCTCATGGGTTGCGATGATCCCGAGCGCATCATACTTCCCCTGATGGTTTGGAAACATAACATATCCGCCCTCCTTAGGCAGATTCTCCATACCGTAACCTATCGTCGTGATATGTCCTGATCTGTTCATACGCTTCACTGTCAGCCGCGCGTAGGCATACCGCTTTTCTTCCGTAATTTTTCCGTTTTTTGCTTTATGCCCCATTCTGGGAATCATATACATTCTTGGCAGATTACAAACGATAACCTGTATAAACCGCAACATAAATCCTTCCTTCTCCCTCCACAATTGCTATAAAAGCGGTGAAAACAACTTTAAAATCGGTCCGATCACGTTGGTCTTCATAAACTTTTTCCTGCACCAATCAAGAGTGATGGACTCCGATACGGCAAATGTCTTTTCCATATCCTCTCTCAGAGCCCGAAGTGCCTCTGAACGATACAGAAATACACCGCACTCGAAATGGTGGTAAAAGCTGCGATAGTCGAAATTGACCGTACCCACCGTCGCCGCCTCGCCGTCGCAAAGCACGCATTTGGAATGAATAAAGCCCGGCGTGTACTGATAAATTTTGACACCCGCTTCAATCAGATTCTGGTAATTGGACTGAGTCAGCCAATAGATCATCTTCTTGTCCGGCACACCGGGCGTCACAATACGCACATCGACGCCTCTCTTCGCTGCCAGCTTCAATGCAGTGTACATCTCGTTGTCCGTAATCAGATACGGAGTGTAGATGTAAATGTATTTTCTTGCATATCCGATCATATTCAGATAGACGTTCTCTCCCACCAATTCACCGTCTAACGGTGTATCCATATATGGCTGTACATATCCGTCTGCTTCCGGTTTTTGATCAAATCTATGATAATATCTGTTGTAGTCTTCTTCCGTATAACAGGACAAATTCCACATCTGGAGAAACATCACCGTGAAATTCCATACGGCTTCTCCCTCGATGCGGATACCTGCATCTTTCCAGTGGTCGCCGTGAGGATGCGTATAGTTGATATACTCGTCAGCCATGTTGATGCCGCCCGTGTAACCCACCTTGCCGTCTATCACAACAATCTTCCGATGATCCCTGTTATTCAGAACCAGAGACATGAATGGAATCAGTCTGTTAAATGCGACACACTTAATTCCTTTCTTCTCTATCGTCTCATAATATTTTTTGGGCAGAATAAAGACGCTTCCCACGTCATCGTAGATCAACCGCACTTCAACGCCTTCCTTGACCTTACGCTCCAGCACATTAAGAACGGCGTTCCACATTTCACCTTCTCCCAGAATAAAAAATTCCAGAAATACAAAATGCTGTGCCCTCTCCAGATCCTCGATCATCTGCTTCCAGTAAGGCAGTCCATCCGGATAGTAGACGGCCGATGTATGATCCCACACGGGAGTTCCCGCATAATCCAACAGATATCTGCTCTGATTGGCAATACCCGGATCATCTTTTTCCAATCTGTCGAGAATCTCTTGGTCCTGTCTTAAATGCTTCTCAATATGGGCATCTGTACGCTCCTTACCGACACGCAGTTTGTGGGGAAGAAAAACATGTCCGAATGCCAGATACATAATGCCGCCGAAAAGCGGGAAAATCAGAATCGGTACAATCCATGCCAGCTTCACGGCCGGATTGTTCGTCCGCAATATGAGAGATATTACTGCCCCAAAGCTGATGAGACGCAGAACAAAGGCAATGACTACATAATAGTTGCCCCATCTGAATAACTCCAGCATAAAAAAACCTATTTGAAGTATCACAATCAACCCCGTGATCACTGCTCTGTTTAGTGCAAAATGTAATATCTTTCTCATCTTAAATCTAACCCATTAAAACATCTTAACATAAAACAAAATACATAGCAAATACTTGATAGCAGGATTATTCCACATATCTAATCGGTTATCAATTTTACCCTGCTCCCCGCAGACATATCCTTCGTGACAACCAACTTTCTGTCGATGCGATCCTGGAGCTCACTGACATGGGAGATAATCCCCACAAGGCGATTGCCCTCCGTCAGAGATAAGAGAGCATGCACCGCCTGATTCAATGCAGTCTCATCCAGCGAGCCGAATCCCTCATCCACAAACATGGTATCCAGTGCGATGCCGCCGGACACTGATTGAATTTCGTCGGACAGTCCCAATGCCAGCGAGAGGGATGCCAGAAATGCCTCTCCGCCCGAAAGAGTCTTCACACTGCGCTCCGTGCCGTTGTAGTGGTCTATCACATCCAGCTCCAGACCGCTCTGTCTCTTTAGATTTTCAGCCTGAACGGAACGCTTTAGTTCATATTGCCCCGAGGACATCATCATGAACCTTGTATTTGCCCGCCTGATAATCCGATCAAAATACTGCATCTGTACATATGTTTCCAGCATGATCTTGTCCTTTCCGCTCAAATTTCCATTGACGGTATTGGACAACTCTTTCACCATACTCCACTGTTTTTCCGTCTCAATCAATTGCTGACTCTGACGCTCGATCGATTCACGAATTTCTTTGTTTGTCTCATAGCGGTGCGCAATCTGCTGATATGCATCCTGCCTGCCCTTTCTGGAGAGCGCCAGCTGACTCTGTTCCTCCAACAGCTCCTCCAACGGCCGCAGCTGTTCGTTTTGTGCCAGCTGTCGGCTGAGCGTCTCTTTCCGATGCAGGGCACTTTGGCATAAATTCTCTTTCTCCTGCCATGCCTGCTCTGCCGATTCCAATTCACTTATATACCGTCCAAGCGCACCTCTCTTTTCTTCTAATCGACTGTCGGCCTCCGCCTTCGTCCCATATGGGAGCATTCCCTGTTTCTCCTGTAGTTTATTCTCCAACAATTCGCACTTCATCGTAAGTTCGCTAATGATTTGATCTGTGTCCACGCACTTTTTCTCTGCTTCCCTGATGCTGTTTTCCAGTTCGGTCTTCTGTTCAAACAGTTTGACCCTCTCTTGCTTGAGCCGTCTAAATTCTTCCAGCTTTCCGTGCAACTCCTCCAACATACTGTTGTCTTGTGCCAGCCTGTTCTGAATACTCTCCTTGATCTTTGCATTTTCCGCTGCGATCCCCTCGGCTTCAAGCGCATCCCGCAATGCCTGCACTGCACTTTCCATCGCACCTTTCGCACGTCCTGCTGCCGCGCTTGCCTCCTGCATGGCAATACTGCTCTTCTCCCACTTATGCTTTGCACGCTCCACTTCGTCTCTGTCGGGTGCATCGCTGCGTCTTGCCGCCGGCTGCGGATGTGTAGGTGAACCGCAGACGGGACACGGTACTCCGTCTGTCAGCTGCTCCGACAGGATTCCTGCCTGCTCATCCAGATAACATTGCTGCAACCGCTCATAGATCTGTTTCTTCTCCTGCTGCTCGACAGATGCAGCGCGGTATTTTTCCTGCTGTAACTCTGTATCATGCTGCAACCGCTCTGTATCTCTCAGCTGTGCCATGAGCCTCTGCCATGTGCTGCACCGCACACTGCACAGTTCGCTCTGCTGCTCCAGCTGCACAAGATTCACATCCACATCCATAAGCTCTTCCAGACGTTCAATTCCGCGATTGTATGTCTCCTGTCTCTGATTACGATCCCGGGCATATGTTTCTTTGGCGAGTTTCTGCTTCTCCAAATCCTCCCGAACCGCCCGAAGATCCTTTCTGATCTGCTCCGCCTCTTCATAGGCCGGCAATTTTTCCTCCTCGGAATGTATCTGTATCTTAAGTGCTTCCATCCGGTCCTTCTGATGCCGAAGGTCGTCCATCCTGACCCGCAATGACTCGGTCAGCGGCTGCAGCTGTGCTATCTCCTCAATCGTACTGTCGAGTTCCTGCTGCATTTTCTCCCCGGCCCGCGCAATACCGATCATCTGATTATTCTGTTCCATGGCGTCATCCGTTTCCTGTATTATACGAAACAGTTCATCCATCTTTCTTTTCTGCCCGGACAGCGTACTGCTCAATTCATCCAGCAATTGTTCCGTGACTAGAATTTTCTCCGGTTCCGGCACAGTCTCCTCTTCCCACAGTATCCCGTCCCTGTATTGATCGATACTTTTGCCATACTCCTCGCATCGGACGCGCAGTGCACCGGATTCGCCTCTGAGCTTATCCTGAAGTATGGCATATGCTTTCGTGTGAAAAATCTCGCGAAAGATACCGCTGCGCTCCTCCGTTCTGGCATAGAGCAGGCGTAAGAAATCCCCCTGCGCAATCATGGCAATCTGTACAAACTGATTACGGTCAATCCCCAACAGCTCCACTACTGCGGCAGTCACATCCCTGCTCTTTGTCACCACATGTCCGTCCGGATATGTAAACGCCGCCTCGGCCCGGTTGAGCGTCATCCCCTCGCCTCTTTTCGAGGGACGCATGTACTCCGGCTGCCTAGTAATCTCATACTCGTCGTTATGATACATGAAGCGGAGTGTCACATAAGTATCCGTATCCACCCGCGCATATTTCGACCGGAACGTTGAGGGTTCTCTGGCATCGCCGCTCGCCTCACCATACAGTGCAAATACGATTGCATCAAACAGGAAAGTCTTGCCGGCGCCCGTATCTCCGGTAATCAGATACAGCCCGCTGCTGCCCAGTTCATCGAAAGGTATTGTCATTACATCGGCATAGGGACCGAATGCGGACAGTGTCAATGTCAATGGTCTCATATTATCGTTCCTCTTCCCAAACCTTACGTATCAGGTTCTGCATATATTCTTTCTGGCTATCACTCATGGACTTATTATTTTGCAGTACGAACAGTTCCTCCGTCAGCGTGAGCGGATCTTTTTCATCCTCCGATCCCGATGCTGAAATATTCTGATTTTGCTTGGTCCGTGCATTGTCGTAATCAAGCTTCATCAGATTCGGATAGATCACACGCAATTTGCCCACCGCATCAAAGACATCCTCCTCGTCCGTCAGCGTGATATGCACATAGTCTTTCGTATCCGTGTTCTCATAGTTGGCCTTGCATGTCACCTCGGCATAACTGCCCCGTATTTCCCGCATTTCATGCAGCGGAATGATCGGTCGGGTATACAGTTTTACCTGTCCCTTCTCCCTGAGTTCCACAACGGTTACGCTTTTCTTATGCTTCACTTCGGAGAAGGAATACTTTAACAGTGTACCGGCATAGCGCACAGTCTCCCTGCCGGCATACTGAGCTCCGTGGAGATGTCCCAGCGCCACATAATCAAATCCGTCAAAACATGACGGGTCCACTTGATCCAGTCCACCTACCGCGTGCTCCTCCGAGTCGCATACTGCTGCACCTGTCACAAATTGATGTGCCAGCAAAATACTTCTGTTGTCCCCACGGATCGCCAATTTGCCCATCACCAAAGCCATTGCGTCCTGATAAGTTCTGACATCCTCCGCTTCCTCAGCCCATACGGCACGCACCTGTGCAGGCTTGATGAACGGCAGCAGATAGATATCAATAGTCCCGTATTTATCCTCCACCGTGACAACATTCACCGTGCCGTCGTACTCCGTCGCCATATGGATCCCGCTGCCGGACATCAATCGGGCTCCGAAGGACACCCTCTCTATACTGTCATGATTGCCGGCAATCAAATAAACCGGCACATGACGGTCAGCCAATCTCGTCAGGAAATCGTCAAACAGCCGGACCGCCTCGATGGACGGAATCTGTTTATCATAAATATCTCCCGCAATGAGCAGTCCTTCCGCCTGTTCCTCATCGATCAGATCAAGCACCTGCTTTAATACATATTTTTGATCCTCCAACATAGAAAACTCATTCACCCGTTTACCCAGATGTAAATCTGCCAAATGTACAAATTTCATTATCTTCTCTCCGAAATGTTAATTTCAAAAACTGCCGGCATACGATCATCTCATATACCGGCAGTCTCATGTCAATATCTTATGTAAACCAATTATTTCTGAACCAGATACGGTGCAATCGCTGCTTCCACTTCCGAAATCCTGTCATTTGTCTCCAAAATCCTAAACTCCACATTTTGAGACAGATCCATGGAAAAAATACCCATGATAGACTTCGCGTCAATCACATATCTGCCGGACACCAAATCAAAGTATCCCTCAAATCCCTCTATCGCAGTGACAAATCCCTTCACTCTGTCGATAGAGTTCAGATCCAATATGTAACTCTTCATTTCCAGTACCTCACTTTACCTCAGTATCAGGCAAAACCGAAAAGTTAAAATCCCCACCTACACCAGTATAAATTCATACATCCCATTTTGCAATGAGAAATTTTGTCTCCGGACAAGCTCAAAGAAAATGCAGACCCAAGCTTACCGCCTGATAGAGCAGACATGCCGTCACCCATGCCACGCCGCACTGCATACATACGATGCCAATCGTCCTAAGCACGGAGCCCGTCTCCCGCTTAATGGTCGCCACAGCCGCCACACAGGGCGTGTAGAGCAATGTAAATACCAAATAACTGGCGGCCGCAAGAGGCGTAAAGATGGTACACAGCGTTTCACTCAAATTGGACATCCCCGTTCCGGTCAATATGCTCAGTGTACTGACCACCGCCTCCTTTGCGGAGAATCCGCTGATCAGTGCCGTCGCCGCTCTCCAGTCATTAAATCCGAGCGGTGTAAACAGCGGTGCAATAAGCTTGCCGATCATTGCAAGCAGACTTTCACCGGAATCGGTTACCACATTTAATCTCATATCAAAGGTCTGTAGGAACCAGATGATCAGCGTCGCGATAAAAATGACCGTAAAGGCACGCTGAACAAAATCCTTCGCCTTATCCCACATAAGAAGCAAAACGCTCTTGGCCGACGGAAAACGATAGTTGGGCAGCTCCATTACAAACGGCATGGGCTTGCCCCTGAACATCGTCCTCTTTAAGACCATGGCGCAGAGCATACCTACCAAGATACCCAGTACATACAGTCCCATCATAATAATCGCCTGATGGCGTCTGAAAAAGGCGGCCGTAAACAGGGCATAAATCGGAATCTTGGCCGAGCAGCTTATAAACGGAATCAACATGATAGTCATCTTCTTATCCCGCTCGGAGGAAAGTGTTCTGGTAGACATCACCGCCGGCACACTGCACCCGAATCCGATCAGCATCGATACGAAGCTTTTGCCGGACAATCCCAACTTACGCAGAGGTCTGTCCATCACAAAAGCAATTCTCGCCATATAACCCGAGTCTTCCAGAACAGACAGAAAGAAGAACAACACTACAATAATCGGCAGGAAACTCAGCACGCTTCCCACACCCGCAAAAATACCGTCTATCACCAGACTCTGCACTACCGGATTGATTCCGTATCCGACAAGTGCCCGCTCCGTCACCACAGACAGTTGATCTATGCCCATACTCAACAGATCGCTTAAGAAAGTTCCGATCACACCGAAAGTCAGCCAGAACACCAGCAGCATAATGATCAGGAATGAAGGAATAGCAAGATATTTATTGGTCAGAATACTGTCAATGCGCACACTTCTTATATGTTCCCGGCTCTCCTTACACTTGATCACAGCCTGGGAACAGACTTTCTCTATAAATGCATACCGCATGTCCGCCAACGCGGCATTGCGGTCCATGCCGCTGTCCCGTTCCATCTCCACGATACTGTGCTCCATCAGATCCATCTCATTCTCCGACAGATGCAGACTATCGATAATATCGCTGTCATCTTCCACGATTTTGGTCGCAGCAAATCTGGGCGAAATACCTATGCGCTCCGCATGGTCTTCCACCTGATGACTCACTGCATGAATGCATCTGTGCACAGGGCCTTTCTCACAGAAATCCGTCACCTTCGGGTAGATGCGCCGCTCCGACACTTCCTTGACAGCGCGTATCAGATCTTCAATACCCTCATTCTTCGCTGCGCTGATCGCTACCACCGGTATACCGAGGTTCTCCTCCATCTTGTCAATATCAATCGTTCCGCCGTTGCCGCGTACCTCGTCCATCATATTCAGTGCCAGAACCATGGGAATATGCATCTCCAGCAACTGCAGCGTCAGATACAGATTTCTCTCGATGTTCGTCGCATCCACAATATTGATAATACCGTCCGGGCGCTCCTTTAAGATAAATTTGCGCGTCACCAGCTCCTCATTGGAATAGGGACGTATGGAGTAAATACCCGGCAGATCCACCACCGCGTCTCCCTTATCCCCGCGTATTTCTCCCATCTTGGAATCCACCGTCACACCGGGGAAATTCCCCACGTGCTGATTGGATCCCGTCAACTGATTAAAAAGTGTAGTTTTACCGCAGTTCTGATTGCCCACTAAAGCGAATATCATCGTCTTAACCTTCTTCTGTCAATCTGAAATGTTCTCTGTATTTGTCACATCACCTCGATTTGAGCTGCATCCTCCTTGCGAATTGTCAGTTCATAACCTCTTAAGTGAATCTCGATCGGATCCCCCATGGGCGCAACTTTCTGCACCTGAACCATTGTGCCCGGAATCAGTCCCATATCCAGCAGCCTGCACCGCAGTTCTCCCTCTCCGCCTACCTTTGTGATCTTTACATTTGCTCCGATTACCGCCTTATCCAATGTCATCGCTTTACTCCGTCTTGATCTGAAATGAAATAACAAGCTCTATATTTTAATTTATATAAACACATTCTTAAAAGCCCGGTAAGTCCTCATCATGCCATCCTGCAAATCTGTGTACTCCATCCCGAGTTCCCTTATGCTCTTCTCATTGGAACACAGCTCTGTCTCAGCCGCCGTTGCCGGAAAAGGCAGCGGAACATGCTGTGTCTCAGCATCCTCCACCGTAACCGGTATCTCCTGCAGTTCTTCCGTTATCTCCGGATCCGCCGCACTTTTGAGCGCATGAAAAAATATGTCGTAGGTTATGATATCGTCCCGACACAGATTATAAGACTGTCCGTATGCTTTCTCGTTGCCGATTGCTTTCAGGACAGCGCGGGCCGCATCTTTCACATAGACAAACTGAAATTTCCCGTCCGCATCCGTAAAATGCGGCAGTGCATGATTGAGCAGCATCATCTTGATATATACGGATTCCCTCGGCGCATAATTGTAAGGCCCGTAGAGAATCGCCGGTCTGAGCACCGTATAGGGAATCTCCTTATCTTCACAAACTCTCCGGACTTCTTCTTCCAGAGCTACTTTACCCGCTATATATGCACCGACCTCTCCCGCAAAACTCCTGTGTTCGAGCGCATGCTCCTCCGTCTTGGTGATACCGCTGCCGCGCTCATACACGTCCACCGTGCTGATCAGAATATATTGTCCGATCCTGCCGGCAATCCCCTCAACAACCGCCTGCACGTCTCCCGCCTCGTATGCACAGAAGTCAATCACGGCATCATACTCCTGATTACACTGCGCCAACACGGAAGGCTCGTGCCTGTCCCCCGTGATCTGGGAGACTCCGAACTCTTTCATAGAATATGTTCCGCGGTTTAAAACGGTTATGTTGCACCTGGTGCTCTCACGGACAGCCTCCATGACGAACACCCTGCCGTAAAAATAACTGCCGCCTATCACTAACAAATTCATGTTTTCCGTTTCCCCATCTGGTACTGCATATAGTCTTCCTCACACTGATCAAAGACACCGTCACGCTCAAACTTATCGAACCATTCATCCCAAATTTCTTTCAGCGTATCCTGCCATGGTCTCCAGTCCGCGATCATCATCTCCTGCGTATAGTGCTGTACGCAGTTTCCGGTTTCTTTGCCCTCCAGCATCCTGCCGCCTTTCGGCCTGTCCTCGAACAATAGGCCGCACCCCGCGTCCGTGAGGGCAATGCACTCTCCCATGGCATCCACACCGATAAAAGTAAAGCACTTATGCTTCATACGCAGATAATAGAAAGCCCGTCCGCCAATCTGAAAAGAATCTATTGCAAACTGACTGTTTTGCAATAGCTGCTCCAGATTTTCGCGTGTTGCCGCCCTGCCATTCAATGCTCTGATCATATCCGCCGGCTCCAGAGAACATCCCATAGTCTTACAGCATCGCCCCTGACATTGCGCACATATGTTGTCGGTCAAGAAACCGTCCGTCATCATCGTCCTCCTTATAATAGGACCACACCTATGATTTTCCGGGTGTATATCAGTTCTTAAAACTGTGAATCGGCGCCGGTATTCTGCCTCCGCGATTGATAAAATTATCACATGCAAAGCGATTGACGGGCATAATCGGAGCATAACCCAGAAGTCCGCCAAACTCAACCGTCTCTCCCACCCCTTTGCCGATCACGGGAATCAGGCGGACCGCCGTTGTCTTTTGATTGACCATGCCGATTGCCATCTCATCCGCAATGATACCGGAAATCGTAGTCGCCTTTGTGTCCCCCGGAATTGCGATCATATCAAGTCCCACAGAGCATACACATGTCATCGCTTCCAGCTTCTCCAGTGTCAAGGCTCCCGCCGTAACCGCGTCAATCATTCCCTGATCTTCGCTGACGGGAATAAACGCACCGCTTAAGCCACCCACATAGGAAGACGCCATAACACCGCCCTTCTTCACCTGATCGTTGAGTAAAGCGAGCGCTGCCGTGGTTCCGGGCGCTCCGGCATGCTCCAAACCGATTTCACACAGAATCTCCGCCACCGAATCTCCTATTGCCGGTGTCGGTGCGAGAGACAGATCCACAATACCGAAAGGAATATTCAGACACTTGGATGCTTCCTTGGCCACAAGCTGTCCCACGCGGGTCACTTTAAACGCGGTTTTCTTAATGGTTTCACAAAGCACTTCAAAATTCTCACCGCGCACTTTTTCCAATGCCGTCTTGACAACTCCGGGGCCGCTGACACCCACATTGATAATTTTATCCGCTTCCGTCACACCATGAAAGGCACCAGCCATAAAAGGGTTATCGTCCGGTGCATTGCAGAACACTACCAGCTTGGCACATCCGAGTGAATCCGCATCCTTAGTAGCTTCCGCGGTCTGCAGGATCACTTCTCCCATCAGCTTCACGGCATCCATGTTGATTCCGGTCTTAGTGGATCCCACATTGACGGAGCTGCACACTCTTTCCGTCATGGACAGCGCCTGCGGTATGGAACGGATCAGCATCTCATCAGCCTCCGTCATCCCCTTTGACACCAGCGCGGAATAGCCTCCGATAAAATTGACACCCACTTCATGCGCCACCTTGTCCAGAGTCTGCGCAATCGATACAAAATCCTCCGGTGTTCTGCAGGCAGCGCCTCCAACCAGCGCAATGGGTGTCACCGATATTCTCTTATTAACCACCGGGATACCGTACTCGGCAGAAATGTATTCGCCCGTCGCGACCAAATCCTTGGCGGCATCATAAATCTTATGATAAATCTTCTCATTGACCAGCTTTAAGTCAGCATCAATACAATCCAGCAGACTGATACCGAGCGTGATTGTCCTGACATCCAGATTTTCTTTCTCTATCATTTCATTTGTTTCTGCGACTTCAAATATATTGATCATAGGTTCTCCCTCTTAGACTCCCAGGCCCGTACCGCTTAGATTCTGTGCATTTGGTTAAAGATTTCTTCCTTCTGGCATTTGATGATTACACCGATACTCTCCCCCAGTTGCTCCAGTTCTTTAACGATGACCCCGAAGTCCTTACCGGTCTGATTCATATCAACGATCATCATCATGTTAAAGTATCCCTGCACAATCGTCTGTGAAATATCCAGGATATTAATCTGATTGTCTGCCAAATAGCTGCAGACTCCGGCGATAATACCCACTGTGTCTTTGCCGACTACCGTAATGATTGTTTTTTTCATGCTTTCTCTCCTCTTTATAACAGTGGCTTCTTTATATCTCTATCATTTGTGAAACTTCGCTTCGCTTCGCTACATACAGCGGAAAATCATTCCCGCTATAAGGTGTGTCTGACATCGTCACTTCCAGCCGTACCGATTCGTAAGCCAACTCCGGCAGATTGTTCTCCTTGCTGAGATGCCCGAGCATCACCGCCTGCATCTTATCATGCAGAAGCCTGCTCAACAGCTTTCCCGCCGACTCGTTGGACAGATGACCCTTTTCACCTAAGATACGCTGTTTCAAGTAGTACGGATAGGGTCCGACCTGAAGCATATGAATATCATGATTTGCCTCCAGATACAGTACATCCAGATTCTTAAGACACTCCACCGTATAATCGTTGTAACATCCCAAGTCGGTGATGAGTGCCATCTTCTGTTTATCGTGGCTGATCCGGTATGCCACCGGCTCTGCGGCATCATGGGAAGTCCGTATCGGATAGATCGTCACATCTTTCACCGTACACTTTTCATCCGCATTTATGTAGTGAAAAAGCTCCTCATCAATGTACCCCAGCGAGTGGGTCTGTCTGACTGCCGCTATTGTACCTCTTGTCCCGTAAATCGGCAATCCGTATTTCCTTGCAATGACTCCTAACCCGCCGATGTGATCCGCATGTTCGTGAGTAATAAAAATACCGTCTATCTCCGACAGCTTCAATCCCAGCTCGGCTACTCCCGCCTCAATCCGTTTGCCGCTGATTCCCACATCCATCAACAGATGTGTGGCATCGGAACCAACATAGACACAATTCCCACTGCTGCCGCTGGCTATGCTGCATAATCTCATAGTTGTTGTCTTTTCTTTCTGTATAATCTGTTACCTGCATCCGTCAATGCTTCCAGTAGATATCAATCACGTCGCCGTTGTGGATCTTCTCCATATACTGTGCGTCCCTGCCGTTGAGCATTGTCACAATCCCGCTTCCCTGCGGCTTGGAAAGATCGAAATCAATATACTCAAAAACATCTACAAAGACAAACTCTTTCTTGCCTGACAGATGAATCTGTTCCTTATTCACCGTAACATGGATGCCGTTTCCGAACTGCACGGGATTAGCCCGCTGCGGTTTCTCTTCCGATTCCGCATTGTTCCCTGCTGCCTCAGCCTGTGCATCAGCCGTCGCCTCAGGCTGTTCCACATCATCAGCCGGCGTCTCGGACTCTTTCATGCCATCCGAAGCTGTCTCATTCTCCTGCACATTATCCGCAGTCGTCTCATTCTCCTGCACATCATCTGCAGACGTCTCGTTCTCCTGCGCGTTATCTGCAGCTGCCTCGGACTCCTGCGTCCCGTTCGTCTCGTCAGACCCGGTGTCGCTCTTGTGATAGCTGCCGTCGTCCTCAGGCAAGTCCTCGAAGGAATCAGCCATCCCGCCTTCATACTTCTCACGGTCAGACAACTGAAGAACCTCCATTGTCCAGATCACCGAAAAATTCTCGTACACCTTCGTATCCATATCCGCCAGCTTGTTATTGACATAGATGTTCATATCCTGATTGATGATCACATCCATAAATTCCGCAATCTGACGCACTGTATAGAAGTTTAGTATCTCAATGGCATCATTTTCTTTAATACCGTAGTAGCCTGACTGAAGCTGTCCGTTTACGCTGGCAAACTTGGGAAGATCAATCTTTTTGTCATTTACTTCCACGCGCATGGTAGCACCGAACTCCGGCAGTTGGTTAATATCAAGCTGCGCCGGCTCACCTGCCGTAGACTCTTTTACCTTGATCTGATCGTTGGCATGAATCGGTGTGTAAATATCCGCTTCATTTCCGTTGACAGTAATCACTGCCGCTTCTCCCAATGCACCTCTGGTGATACGCGGCTTACCGTTTACCGTATAATTGAGCTCCTTGCCCCGTTTCGGAAAGAGACCGTCATTGGCAAACTCCGCCTGCATCGCCGCATCAACTACCGCCACCTTATTATTGTCATAGATTTTGATTCTCTGGTCGTTAAAATACACAAAGATGAAATTGTTGCTCTGCTCATAGAAACTTAAACAGATACCGATGGGTGTAACCATCAGGGAATCCCTCTTGGCATCTGACTCCAGAAACTCAATATTCTGCATGACTTCCTCGCCGCGGACCGCTACTCTTTCTTTCTGAATTTCCAATTTATCCGCCAAAGCATCCGTGTAACCCGGCAGCATACCGCCGCCGCCCACCACAAACACCGCGCTGACCGACTTATCACCGTTAAGTTCTTTGATCTTGTCGGCCACCTGCCCCGTCATGTCGGAGATCACTTCCGCTGTCACATTTTCAATTTCCTTAGCCGTAATTGTCTGGGACAATCCCATGATGTCCTTATACTCAATCTGTTCCTTAATCCCGGCCTCTCTTTTAATCTGTTCCGCCGTGGCAAAATCAACCAGACAGTGTTTGGCCACTACTTCCGTCAGGCTGTCCCCCGCAATGGGAATCATGCCGTATGCTATGATGCTTCCGTCCTTTGTCACGGAGATATCGGATGTGCCTGCGCCCACATCGACCAAAGCAATATTCAGCATACGATACATATCCGGAATCGCCACTTGAATCGCCGCAATAGGCTCCAATGTCAAGTTCACTACTTCCAGACCGGCTTCTCCCACTGCCTTGTACAGACCGTCCACGACATCCTCCGGCAGGAATGTGGCGATAATATCCGCTCCGATCGTCTTTGCCTTGTGACCCTCCAGATTTCCTATCGTATAGCCGTTCATATAATAACGTACCACAGAATATCCGACACAATAGAATTTCATATCCGTATCGTTGTTCTGCAGAAACTCCTCATAGGCTTTCTCAACGCCCATGGAATCCAGAGCATAAATGTCTTCACCGTTTACTTCCCTGTCTCCTCCGAGTTCGGTATCTACTCTGACAGTCACTGTACGAAGTACTCTACCTGCGGCTGCGATACAGACGTCTTTTAACGGTCTTCCTATGCGCTCTTCAAGTTCATTCTTGACCTCATTGATCGTCTCGCCCACTTTATAAATGTCATGAATCTGACCGTCAAGCATGGATCTTGTCGCATGCTCCCTGATGCTCTGGGTGACCACATGGAACTTCTCTCCTACACGATAGCCCACCGTACCCACGATGCTCCTTGTTCCTATGTCCAATCCAAATACCAATTGCCCCGGAAATTTCATTGCTTCTGACACAATACTTCCCCCAATTTCTCATCAATCTGTCTGTAAGCACTCTCCAGTGTCTTACTGTTGTCTATCACTGCGGAACAATGTCTGTAAAATTCCTCTTCCGGCAGTTGTTCCCGCATAATGCCGGCGATCTTCTCATCCGAATATCCTCGAGATGTCTTCAGTCTTTCTCTTCTGCTTGGGCCGTCCGCGTGAATATACCACATCTCATCCACGATCTCGCCGTATCCGCCCTCAATCAACAGTGCCGCTTCTATAAACAGGTAGTCCAATCTGCCCTTCTGCCTCTCCTCGGCAATCACACTTAGGATGTACTCCTTCACTGCCGGATGAATTATTGCGTTGATTTGGTGCAGCACTTCTTTGTCAGCAAAAATTCTTGCCGCCATCTTTGCTTTATCGATTCTGCCGTCCTCCGCAACAATTCCGTCTCCAAGCAGAGCCACGATCTTATCATAGCAGGCACCGCCCTGCTCTTCCAGTTCGTGCGCCACTTTATCCGCTATAATGACACAGCAGTTTGTACGTTCTCTCAGGTAGGCCAGTATCTCCGACTTACCCGCACCCACACCGCCGGTTATTCCAATGACTTTCATCTCCATCGCCTACTTTGCCTCATACCAGTCATGGCCGGTATGAAGGTCTATTTCCAACTTTACTGCCAGATCGGCCGCATTCTGCATCTCCTCCGACAGAATACTCCGCACCTGTTCCTCTTCCTCCTCAAGCGTCTCAATCAACAATTCATCGTGCACCTGCAGAATCAGCCTTGAGTGCATCCCCTCTGTGTGCAGTCTTTCCCAGACACGTATCATGGCGATTTTCATAATGTCCGCTGCCGTCCCCTGAATCGGAGAATTCATGGCAACACGCTCCCCGAAAGACCTCTGCATGAAATTGCCGGAAGACAATTCCGGAATCGGGCGTCTGCGCCCGTACATAGTCGTCACATAGCCGTTCTTCTTGGCATTCTCCACTGTGGTATCCAGGAATCTCTTCACTTCAGGATAAGTCTCAAAATACTGTTCTATATATTCCGATGCCTCTTTCTTGGAGATGCTCAAATCCTGACTCAGGCCAAAGGAACTGATGCCGTACACGATACCGAAGTTGACCGCCTTGGCATTGCGCCTCTGTAAGTCTGTCACCTTTTCAAAAGGCGTGTGGAATACCTTCGACGCCGTAATCCTATGAATATCCTCGTCCATCTTGTACGCCTCGATCAACTGCTTGTCCCCGGACATATGGGCCAGCACTCTCAACTCAATCTGAGAGTAGTCCGCATCCATAAACAGATAACCGCCCATCGGAACGAACACTTTGCGGATCCTTCTCCCCAAGTCCATGCGCATTGGGATATTCTGCAGATTGGGCTCCGTGGAACTGATCCGTCCGGTAGCCGTGATCGTCTGGTTAAAAGTAGAATGTATCCGTCCGCCCTCATCAATATATGCCGCCAGTCCGTCCGCGTAAGTGGACTTGAGTTTGGCAAGTCCTCTGTATTCGAGAATATCGGATACAATGGGATAATCCGGTGCCAGTTTCTCCAGCACATCCGCCGCGGTGGAATAACCAGTCTTAGTCTTCTTACCGCCCTTTATCCCCATTCTGTCAAATAGAATCTCGCCGAGCTGCTTGGGCGAGTTGATATTGAACTCACTTCCCGCCTGCCTGTAGATGGACTGTTCAAGTTCCGCAATTCTGCCAACCAGTGCCTCTCCATATGCCTTCAGTTCATCCGGCTTTACCAACACACCATACTGCTCCATCTCATAGAGCACTTTCGTCAGGGGCATCTCGATCTCATACATCAGATCGTACATTCCCTGCTCTATAAGCTTATCGCGCAGAATAGGCGCCGCCGTCAGACACACATACGCGTTAAAACAGGCGAACTCCATGATTCCCCGTGGGTTTGCAGCATATGTGTCCGCATACGAAGCCTTGCCGCACACCTGATTCCTGTCCGGTATGGTGAGTCCAAGATACTCGCCCGCAATATCCTCCGCCTCATAATCATTTTTGAGCGGATTGATCAGATACGCCGCGAGCAGAATATCAAAATAGCGTTCTTCCCTGTAACGCATCATCACATCTGTGTGCGCGCTGTCCTTATTCTGCTTTCTCTCAATCTTTCCGTACAACTTCTTGATATCAAAAACGCTAAGTTTACATAACTTGTCCTCATTCAACTCTGCAATCTTGTCAAGCAAGTACTGTGCCGTCACAAGTCCCTGACAGGGAATGAAGCGGACCATCTCCTGAGTCACGGCAATCGCAGCACCCACACAACTGTCAGGCTGCATATCGTCTGATAAGATTGACAGGCCGATCTCGCATGCCTCTTTACTTTCTTCTCCGAGCCGCCTGCACTCCGCAAACAGATCTTCCACTTCCGCAAGTTCCGTAATCTCCGCAAAATATTCCGTCTGCGAATTGGACACGGTCACTTCCTTTTCAAACCGCGTAAGCAGGTTTTTGAACTCCAGCTGCTTACACAGCACATAGGCATCTTCCGTATAGAAGTTGCCGACTTTGGCATCTTCGAAACGATAGTCAATATCGCTGTCCGTATTGATGGTGGCAAGTACTTTGCTCAAGTTTGCCAACTCTCTGTTCTGAATCAGTGATTCCCTGATTGATTTCTTATCGATCTCTTCCACATGGGCATATATATTATCCAGCGAGCCGAACTGCACCATCAATTCCGTCGCCGTTTTCTCTCCCACCTTAGGTACCCCGGGGATGTTATCCGACGCATCACCCATAAGTGCCTTCAGGTCGATAAACTGAGTTGGGTTTACCTGATATCTTATCTCCACATCCTTGGCATAATAATCCTCTATTTCGGTCCTGCCGCCCTTTGTCTTGGGAATTCTGATCTTAATGTGCTCCGTCGCGATCTGCAGAAGATCCCTGTCACCCGATACGAGCGCTACCTCCATGCCCTCCCGCTCACCGCGCCTGGCGATTGTTCCCAAGATATCATCCGCCTCAAGTCCCGCCTTCTCCATGATACAGATTCCCATCGCTGTGAGCATCTGTTTCATCACGGGCACCTGTTCACGCAATTCCGGCTGCATAGGTTTTCTGGTTCCTTTATAATCCTGATAGATCTCGTGCCTGAATGTTGGGGCATGTACATCGAAGGCCACCGTCAGATAGTCCGGCTGTTCTTCTTCAAGGATTTTAAACATGATATTTAAGAAACCATAGATTGCGTTGGTGTGAAGTCCCTGCCCGTTAGTCAGATCGGGAACCCCGTAAAACGCTCTGTTCAATATGCTGTGTCCATCTATCAATACAAGTTTACCACTCATATTATTCCGTGCCTTTCCAAACTGTTTCAGCCAACACGCCCGACATGACGAATTGAACTGTCCTACTACATGCGAAACACCACGCACAAAGCAATGATGATCGCAGCCGCAACCGTCGCCTCCAGACACACCAGAACATACCACAACATTCGGTGTACACTGATACGATGCTCCGCGTTCTCTATTTTCATAAGAAGTTCTTCCTGTAAATTGAAATTATTTCCCCCCTCCAGACGCTCCAACCCCTCCGCGACCAGAAACTGAATGGACAGTTCTTCTTTACACTCCGGACATGTTTCCACATGCTCCAGAAACTCTTCCAATTTGCTGCCGTCCAGCTCATCCTGTAAGAAGGAAGGTATTTTTTTCTCTGTCGATTTACAGTTCATACCTTTACCACATCTTTCTATGGACCACAACCTATTATGCGCCCATACAGATTTTATTATATACCATAACTGTATCTTTTGAAAAGTCTATGACACAAAAAAAACATGCCGAAAGGTTTCGTGTAAACAGACCGTTTCGGCATGACACAACATCATGTTTTTTCTTTATTTTTTATGGTTATTTGATGAGTTTTTCTCATCCTTCTCATCCTTCTTATCGTTATTTGTCGATGAAATATTGGGTGAGGTCTGTCCCTGCGAAGATGTCATGGTACATCTGCCGTCAAAGGCGGCCCCTTCATCAATCACGATGGCGGATGCAGTGATATTTCCGGCAATCTTTCCGGTGGAAAGAAGTTCCAATTTGCCGCTGACTACGATATCGCCGTCAACCTTACCGGAAATGATGACACTCTGTGCCGTGATATTACCTTTGACCTGCCCATCGGCGCTTAGAATCAACTTCTTATCACAGGAACAGTTCCCGTTGATAATTCCGTCTATCCGCACCGCTTCGGGTGAAGTCAGATCACCGTCAAAAATACTTCCTGTTCCGAGCACGGTTCCAACCTTCGTCCGTGCATCATCCGTATACGCTTCGTTTTTACCTTTTCCTAACATAATTTCATTCGCCCCTTATCCTTTTGCTTCAAATACAATCAACGGATCTATCGGTTTCTCTTCATAGATAACCTGATAATCCAATTGTACGTTATTTGTATCTATCAGAACCAAAGTAGTTCCCGCTTGTACCTGCGCACCTTTCTCCTGCAGCGGCTCGGCAGACTGCGGAAGCATATAACGCGTCCTGTAACCGTTGCCGTGCTCTATCTCAATAATGAGCGCATAAGTATCATCGGATCCGATCATGGTTATCGTGCCGCTTCCTGCCGCGACTACATCCCCTTCATCCTGCGTATCAATTGAGACGTAGGGGTGACTCTCCGAGTACTTTTCAGACACCTCACCCGTTGTCGAATACGGATATCGGCTAGGATAAGCAGGATCATCCTCGGTACCGCCAATATCTCCCACTGTACTCGCACCGTTTGAGCCCATGTTCGTTTTCGCCGCTGCAAGCAGCGCCTTATTCTCTGATACCAAGTCATCATTCCGGCGGCTTAAGGCATCTCTTTCTTCTTCTAATTGCTGAATCAGTCTCTCCTGCTCCGCCAATTGTTCGAGAAACGCTTCCTCCTCATCTGTGCTCTCACTCGCATTCACATAATTACCCGTGATCTCATTGGAAGACGTATATTCATATATAAGCCATCCAAAAGCGCCGCATACAAGGAGTACAAAAACCGTAATCAGACGCATGCAAAATCCCGACACATGAAAATGTCTGGTATTTTGCCCTGTATTGGAAATTAGAAGAACAGAGAACGATTCCTTATGCCTGTGTTTACGTGGTTTCATAGGCTTCTCCATTCCACCGTCACATGTGACGGCTTAAAAACAACTGTTTACTGTGCACTGCTTTCCGTCTCCGCCGTCTCCTGCGGTATTTCTTCCGCCGGTACCACAGTGGCTATACCCTTCTTATCGACCGCATAGTTCACGCCGTCGATTGTCACTGTCACATTCTTCTGTAAAGCTCCGGAAGCATCATAATAATATGTATTGCCATCCGGTCTTAATACCAATCCTGTCTGCATAACCGCATTTTCATCAAAATAGTATTCCACTCCCTGAATGGTCACGTCCTCGCGGAGCGCATGCCCGTCCTTGGTCGCTAAGAAGTATCTGCCCGTCTCGTCCTCAAACCAGCATCCTTTCTGAACAAAACCGTTCTCATCCAGATGATATTTTCTGTCTTCCCATCCTACCCAGCATGACCTCTGCATTCTGTAATTCGCGTAGAACACTTTCTGATCCCCGCGCGTTGCAAATCCGTCTGCAACAATGATAGAAGAGTAATCCTTAAACTGGTAATTCATATCCACTCTGGTCGGGATACCCGCCACACTTCCGTGGGAAGTATTCTGCCAGAAAGCAGCTCCGTCGTACTCCAGGGCATCTGCATACTGCGCAACCCACTTATCGTATTTAATATTACCGATCTTGTTGACAAACATATTCTTATTGGAATAGACTACCGGATAATATCCCTGTGCCTCGATCGCAGAGCAAAATGTATTGATGATATCCTGCAGCTGCGCCTGTGACAGATTCTTCTGACTGGCATCCTCCACATCATATACAACAGGATAACTGACTGTATAATTGCTCATCCACTGCAGCAAAAGGTTTGCCTCATTCTGAGCCTGCTCAACATTGGTGGCATAAGAATACAGATACACACCCGTCTTCAGCCCCGCCTCATTGGCGCCTCTCATATTCACATCAAAGTATGGATCAATACCCGAATTGGTACTTCCTGCCTTAACAAAAACAAAAGACACTCCCGAAGACGGAACCTGACTCCAGTCAATCGCAAGATTATGTTTGGACACGTCGATTCCTCTTGCAATGGAGCTCCCCGCTCCTACCGCCTGTGCATACTGTGACGGAACAAACATCAACGTACCTGCAAGGCATAATGCTGCTGTTCTCTTCAACCACCTGTTTATCCCAAAGTCGCTCTGTCTCATTTGTATTACGCACCTGCCGTCGTTCAGATACACCGGCAGATGTTTCTCCTTTTTGCTGTGCTCCGCAATCTGTATCGACATATATTGCGGAATTATTACAAAGTATTACAAATCATTTCTTTTCTTAAGAATCCTTTACAATATACCATATTTCAGCGATATTGTACAGAGTGAAAAATGAAAGGCATGGGCAAAAAAATAATCCGAATGCGAAAACACTTCGGATTACAATGCCGGCAGCGGGACATTGAACAGGTTCAAGCCCCAATCTACGGTTTCAATATTTTAATGCCGGCGATGGGACTTGAACCCATACGTGGTTGCCCACAACAGATTTTGAGTCT
>JAFLTD010000259.1 GCA_022510625.1 Lachnospiraceae bacterium | reverse complement strand
TATTTGTGAAAATCTAGGAGGATTATTTTATGATATCTGCAGGCGATTTCAGAAACGGTATTACCATAGAGTTTGAAGGCAATGTTTATCAGATTATCGAGTTTCAGCATGTAAAGCCCGGCAAAGGTGCCGCATTTGTGAGAACGAAGCTGAAGAACATCATCAACGGAGGTGTTGTGGAGAAGACCTTCAGACCGACCGAGAAATGTCCTCAGGCACGTATTGATAGAAAAGATATGCAGTACTTATACTCAGACGGCGATTTATATAATTTCATGGATACAGAGTCCTATGATCAGATTGCATTGAACGCGGACGCGGTAGGCGACGCGCTGAAATTTGTAAAAGAGAACGAGATGGTTAAGATCTGTTCCTACAACGGCAATGTATTCGCAATCGAACCGCCGTTGTTTGTGGAGCTTCAGATTACCGATACAGAGCCCGGATTCAAGGGTGATACGGCGACAGGTGCTACGAAGCCTGCGGTTGTTGAGACCGGAGCTAAGGTTATGGTTCCTCTGTTTATAGAGCAGGGCGAGGTTATCAAGATCGATACGAGAACCGGTGAGTATCTTTCCAGAGTATAATTTATACCGCATGACATTTTTATATTAGCCTATAAGACAATGAAAGCGAGAGCGGTCATTGTCTTTTTATATGTAACAGAAATCGCCCATGCGGCGGTGAATCTTTTCCTGCGTCCCGGAGAGAATGGGAAAGAGGGAAAATGGATTATAAAGAATTTACAGACAGTATTGTGGATCTGCTTCGGGAGAGAATGGGAGCAGATTACGACATCAGAATCACCAACGTAACGAAAACCAATGACATCCGGCTTACCGGTGTCATTATGATGAGGGAATCGGACAAAATATCTCCGACCATCTATCTTGAGGAACCGTACAGGCAATACTGTGCGGGAGCCGACATGCAGGAGATTGCCCGGCGGATCGAGGTCCTGTATAGAGAACAGATGAAGGAGTTTGATCTGGACTTTGATTTTTTCAAGGAGTTCGAGTGTGTCAGGGACAGAATCTTCCACAAGATCATTCATTATGAAAAGAACAGGTCTCTTTTGGAGGATGTACCGCATTTCAGATGGTGCGATCTGGCAGTGGTTTTCTATTATTCGATAGAGGACAGTATGCTGGGCAGGGCATCCATATTGATTCACAAGAATCACCTGGATATGTGGGGACAGGACACCGACGAGCTGTATCGAAATGCGCAGCACAATATGAGGCGGTACATGCCGGAACTGCTGGTGTCCATGCAGGAGCTGGTCGAGGAGATGACGGGTGTGAAGTCGAAGGAGGAGAAAGCGGGTAAACTGTATGTGTTGACCAATAGTGAGAAACTGTACGGGGCCTCTGCCGTGCTCTATTCGGGTAAGATTAAGGAACTGGCCGACAAAATGCAGTCCGACCTGTTGATCCTGCCGAGTTCCGTTCACGAAGTGCTGCTTCTGCCTGATGATCATGAGCGGGAATATGACTTCTATCGCCGGATGGTAGCGGAAGTGAACACGACACAGGTGGAGCCCGAAGAGGTCCTCTCATACAGTCTGTATCGCTATAACAGAGAAAAAGAGGAAATCGAGGAAATTTTTGTTTAAAAGTTATGTTTACTGGACATTGGTGCCGGCTTGTGTTATGATAATCACAATGTAACAAAATTGTAATATTTTCGTGGCATGAGCAGGCACCCGTAGTCTAATGGATAAAACGTAGGCCTCCGACGCCTTTGATGCAGGTT
>JAFLTD010000258.1 GCA_022510625.1 Lachnospiraceae bacterium | reverse complement strand
ATACCGCCTCGGAGCCGTCTACTGCTTCTTCCACCGTAAATCCCGCTTCCCTTAATATCTCTGTTGCAATTTCGCGATTCAATTCGTTATCTTCCACTAAGAGCACACGCTTACCGCTGAAGTCTTGATCGATATAATTCATCTCTGTCGTACTCTCCTCCATGAGATGATTTGCCTTAAGCAGTGCTCTCCTTAAATCCGACATAAACAGCGGCTTACTGCAGAACTCCGTGATGCCGGCTTCCTTTGCCTCTTTTTCAACATCCGACCAATCGTAAGCTGTCGCTATAATAACGGGAATCTCATCTCCTGCTGCCTCACGGATCTTTCCGACTGTGTCAATGCCTTCCTGCCCCGGCATATTCAGATCAAGAATGTATGTGTGGAAAGGATCATGTGCATCGTACGCCTCACGGGCGCGCAGTATAGCCTCTCCTGCAGAGGTTGTCCATTCTGAACGCATACCGATCTGACTAAGCATGTCGGTAACGCTTTCACAGGTATCAGCATCGTCATCCACCACAAGAGCGCGAAGTCCTTCCAGTTCTTTGATATTCTGACCGGCATCACTGCCCTCCTGCAGTTTAAGATCCAGGATGATTACAAATTCCGTTCCTTTTCCCTTCACACTGCTTACGCTAATGGTGCCTCCCATTATTTCCACGAGTTTCTTAGTAATTGCCATACCAAGTCCCGTTCCTTCAATCCCTGACTTGAGAGTGCTGCTTTCTCGCTCAAAGGGTTCAAATATATGTTCCATGAACTCATCTGACATACCGATGCCCGTATCTTTAATGGAAAACTCATATGTGGCGTAACCTTGCACTGCACAGGCTTTCTGACACATTCGAAAAGAAACGCTCCCTCCTGCGGGAGTGAATTTCACCGCGTTACCCAGAATGTTGATAAATATCTGATTCAGTTTCAGAGGGTCAGCATAGATATCTTCATTGGCAACATCAACAGTGTCAATAAAGAAATCAAGCTGCTTTTCTTTTACCTGAGGTTGAATAATATTTGCCAAAGTATGAAGGAGCTCTGATAGGTTGCATTCCTGCTCCTGAATCTGCACCTTGCCGCTTTCAATCCGGCTCATATCCAATATATCATTGATCAGGTTTAAAAGATGCTTACTGGACGACATGATTTTATCCAGACAATCCTTTACCCGCTCCGTATTATCTATATGGCTCGCTGCTATAGCCGAAAAACCGATAATAGCGTTCATGGGGGTCCTCATATCATGGGACATATTGGAAAGGAATGTAGTTTTTGCCAAATTGGCTTGCTGCGCCTGCGCCAGGGCAGATTCCAGCAATGTCTTTTGCTTGCGTTCGTTTTCCACCAGCTCCGTATGATCAATGGAAAAGACGGTGGCAAACCGCTGTCCTTTCTCACCCTGCACTCTGGCAGTAACAGTATAATATTTAATTACCTCGGTATTATCTGACGGCTCCGACTCATAACTGCATATCAGCTTATCACCCGTATTCGCCTGTTCAAAAGCACTGCAACTGAAAGTATTACGAACCCTCTCCCTGTATTCGGGTCTCACCTCCGTAACCCGCGCCTCAAGGTAGTCTTCCCAGTTTCCCACGTCTATCCTTGTAAACTTACCCTGTCTGACGTCAATCTGTATTGTCTCCCAGGTCTCAAGATCCACCCTCAGAAGATGGGAATAAATATCCTCCGCAGCGCTCACAAAAAGCTGTTCATACCGTCTGAGCAATTTTTGCTGCATCAGCTCTTTCTCATAGGCATCCTC
>JAFLTD010000257.1 GCA_022510625.1 Lachnospiraceae bacterium | reverse complement strand
CCGCCGCCGATATCTTCCATACCTTCGATACGTCCGCGACGGGAATTGATATCGCCGATTACATCACCCATATACTCTTCTGGCATTGTAACTTCAACCTTCATAATAGGCTCCAGCAGAACAGGGTTCGCTTTCTTCATGGCCTCTTTGAAGCACATGGAACCGGCAATGTGGAATGCCATCTCGGATGAATCGACTTCATGGTATGAACCGTCATATACATTTGCGGAAACGCCAAGTACCGGGAATCCACCGAGAATACCGGCTTTGGATGCCTCCTCGATACCTTCGCCGACAGCGGGGATATATTCCTTCGGAATAGCACCGCCGACTACGCTTGACTCATACTTGAATGTCTCTTCACCGTTCGGATCCATAGGCTCAAACTTAACTTTACAGTGACCGTACTGTCCACGACCGCCGGACTGCTTGGCATATTTGTACTCCTGATCGACAGGCTTGGTGAATGTCTCCTTGTACGCAACCTGAGGAGCACCGACGTTGGCCTCTACTTTGTATTCACGCAGCAGACGGTCCACGATGATCTCCAGATGCAGCTCACCCATACCTGCGATGATTGTCTGTCCTGTCTCGGGATCGGTATGCGCACGGAAAGTAGGATCCTCTTCTGCAAGCTTCGCCAATGCTTCGCCCATCTTGCCCTGACCTGCTTTGGTCTTAGGCTCGATTGCCAGCTCGATAACCGGCTCGGGGAATTCCATGGACTCTAAGATAACCGGATGCTGCTCATCACAAATGGTATCACCGGTTGTTGTAAGCTTAAAACCTACCGCAGCAGCGATATCGCCGGCATACACTTTATCCAGCTCTGCTCTCTTGTTTGCGTGCATCTGCAAGATACGTCCCACACGCTCTTTCTTATCCTTAGTAGCATTCAGCACATAGGAACCGGAGTTCATTGTACCGGAATACACACGGAAGAAAGCGAGCTTACCGACGAACGGGTCAGCCATGATCTTAAATGCCAGTGCAGAGAACGGTTCTTCATCGGAAGAATGTCTCTCTACTTCATTACCGTTGCTGTCAACACCCTTGATAGCAGGGATGTCTGTAGGTGCCGGCATATACTCTAAGATCGCATCCAGAAGTTTCTGAACACCTTTGTTTCTGTAAGCGGAACCACAGCATACGGGAACTGCCGTACATTCGCAAGTACCCTTACGCAACGCTGCCTTCAGCTCTTCCACGGAAGGCTCTTCACCTTCCAAGTACATCATAGTCAAATCATCATCCAATTCGCAGACTTTCTCAATCAGCTCATCGCGATACAGATTTGCATCGTCCACCATATCGGCAGGGATGTCCGTGATTGAGATATCCTCACCCTTCTCATCATTATAGATGTAGGCTTTCATCTCGAATAAGTCGATGATTCCCTTGAAATCGTCCTCTTTGCCGATAGGCAGTTGAAGAACGATAGCATTTTTACCTAATCTTGTTCTGATCTGCTCTACAGCACCGTAGAAATTAGCGCCTAAGATATCCATCTTATTGATAAATGCCATTCTCGGTACATTGTAGGTATCAGCCTGTCTCCATACGTTCTCTGACTGTGGTTCAACACCGCCCTTAGCACAAAAAACGCCTACGGCGCCATCAAGTACACGGAGTGAACGCTCAACTTCTACAGTAAAGTCAACGTGACCGGGCGTATCAATAATATTGATACGATGCTCTAATGCGCCCGCCTTTGGCTTGCAGTTTTCTTCCAACGTCCAGTGGCACGTAGTAGCGGCTGATGTGATCGTGATACCTCT
>JAFLTD010000256.1 GCA_022510625.1 Lachnospiraceae bacterium | reverse complement strand
TCATCATTTTAAAATCATTAGCGCTTGTGACGTTTACATTAACACTATGGCCCTCCCTAAGCACCACATCACTTACCTGCAGTCCCCTGTCAATCGATTTTTCAGTGTCGGTAAAAGTTACGCTTGCGGGAAAGGTTACCATATATGTTTCTTCTAAATCGTAATCTACGTTGGTAATTCCACTTTTTTCCTGTGAATCCTGTGTGATTACCGTCTCCTCGCTTGCCAGTGAATGAATCGGCAGTGCCGGAATCATTGTGATAAACATGAACATTAATAATAATCGCTTTATTTTAGTCACTTACCTAACCTCCTCTTTCTGGTTTTTCTAAAAACTCTCTTAGTTTTAAATTTCTCTCAGTTGACAATCAGCCTTGTTTTTATATCGGCATTGTTCGTGAGGGTTTTCTCATCGTTCATGCGATATGGCTGAATATGAACAATTGCATCATAGGTACCTTTTTCAAGTGCACGGGAAAGCGTTATCTGCTCGATATGTTTCCCCGGTTCAAGCAATCCGGACGTATACAGTACCTCGTATCCCTGCTTGCTGTCATCCCCCAGTCTGAGCTCAAAAGTCAGATAATACGCCCCTGCATTTTCTTTTGGATTATAAAAATCAACCGTTATCTCCTTTTTATTGGCGGGAATCGTTATGGATCTTCGGCCGGAGATTGCCACGTCCTGCTCCGCGGTATTATCAGTTCCATACATCTGTCCGCTACCTGCGTTCGGGTCAATCGTAAGCCCTACCCCCTCTCCCGAATTCTCGGTTGATACAACGATTTCCACAACATTTTTAATGCGATTTTCTCGCTGTAAGGCTGCAACCAGTGCTACAGTCCCGAGTATCAGTATCATCAGAAGCAGTAAAAGGACTGTCCATTTTGCTCTGTCGTTCCTTGTTGGTTTCTTTTCTTTCTCATTCATTGGTTTGCTTCCTTTCAAAACATCGGGTGAAATATCTCCCGCAATTATATTATGTCGAAACCTGGCAAACTGTGACGAAATATTGGGGAGAATCTGTTGACTATTATATTGAGGCGGGCATATTAGCAGACTTTTTAAGAAAGAACAGAGCGGCGGAAGGTTGTGTATGACGAGGAAAAAGTTCATTGGCATCCTTTGCATTACGGATTTCAAATAAGGTTCGTAAATCTCCCGTATAAGACGTTACCCCATCATGCTCAAAGATTTCTCTGGTATCATGATAGGTAATGTTCTCATTTTCAATTTTGCCGGAGTGATAGGCGAACGCGATGCTATGACCGTTTAACGCCTCCGCAAATACTGCTGCGACACCAATACTGCTCCAAGTATGAAAGGCCATTTAAGGTTCCTCCATTAAAATCATATTGCCGAAAAGTCACAACTAACTCAATACTTTTACTTGGATAGATGTCAAAACTTTAGCTTGCATAATTTAACTTTGTTATAAAGTTACCTTATGCAAAAAAGACGCCCTACGGCTTGATCCGTAAGACGTCTTATATTAATGGGAGTGCTCCACCCTTACAACGTGCTTGACGTAAACAGCGATTTCACGTGATCGATCTCTGCCTGCGTCGCTTTCGCTGCGGGTACATAGTAAGATTTCTCGCGTGCAATCTGATACAACTCCTCCTGTGACTGTTCACAGGCATTGCGGAACTGTTTTAATGTCTGCTTCAGCTCCTTATTCTCTGTCTGGGCGATCATTTCACCGAAACGCACCAACTCTCCGTTAATACCGGTAAGCGTATCCGCTACCATTGTCTTCTCTTCCATCTGCATAATACGAA
>JAFLTD010000255.1 GCA_022510625.1 Lachnospiraceae bacterium | reverse complement strand
CTTTTTGTGAGGTTTTCTGTATGGTGGAAGAGACACCGCATCTGCACAAGACATACCACAGAAGCAAAACGGTGGTGGTGATGTTTCTCTGTATGACCGCATTTGCAGTGCTGATGGGGAGACTGGTATATCTGATGGTTTTTCAGTCGGAGTATTACACGATGAAGGCAAAAGAGCTCCATGAGCGTGAACGTAGCATCAAGGCGGCCAGAGGTCGAATTATCGACGCAAACGGTAAGATACTGGCGGACAACAAGACTGTGTGCACCATTTCGGTGATTCACAGCCAGATTACGGATCAGGAAGAAGTAATCGACGTTCTGTGCCGGGAATTGGGTCTCTCGGAAGAATATGTGAGAAAAAGAGTGGAGAAATATTCTTCCATAGAAAAAATTAAAAGTAATGTGGATAAGAGCATCGGCGATGCCATCAGGGCGTATGATCTGGCGGGTGTGAAGGTCGATGAGGACTACAAAAGATATTATCCTTATGATTCTCTCGGCTCTAAGGTGCTGGGGTTTACCGGCGGAGACAATCAGGGCATTATCGGACTGGAAGTTATCTATGAAGAATATTTGCAGGGAGAAGCGGGAACTATCTTAACGGTGACCGACGCCAAGGGCGTGGAGGTGGCAGAGGCCGGTGAAGAAAGGGTGGAGCCGGTCGAGGGTAAAGATCTGTATATCAGCCTTGATATGAATATACAAAGTTACGCCACGCAGCTGGCGATGCAGACCATGGAGACGAAGCAGGCCGACAGTGTTTCCATTCTGGTCATGAACCCTCAGAACGGCGAAATTCTGGCTATGGTCAATGTGCCGGAGTTTAACCTGAATGATCCGTATGCGCTTCCGGATACCGTGGATGACGGTTCGCTCAGTGAGGAGAAGAAGCAGGAACTGTTAAACGGTATATGGCGTAACGGATGTATCAACGACACCTATGAGCCGGGTTCGACATTTAAGATTGTCACCGCGGCAGCCGGGCTGGAATCGGGTGCCGTCAAGACGACGGATACGTTCAGCTGCCCCGGTTTCATCATGGTGGAGGACAGGAGAATCAGATGTCATAAAGTGGGCGGACACGGTGCGGAGGACTTTGTGCAGGGCACGATGAACTCATGCAACCCTGTCTTTATCACAGTCGGTCTCAGAATCGGCGCGGAACGTTTTTACTCCTATTTTGAACAGTTCGGATTGCTCAGTAAGACCGGGATAGATCTGCCGGGTGAGGCCGGGACGATCATGCACAATGTCGATAATATTGGTCCCGTGGAACTTGCGACGATCTCCTTTGGACAGTCCTTTCAGATTACGCCCATACAGCTGGCGGTGACTGCATCTTCCATCATCAACGGTGGCAGAAGAGTGACACCCCACTTCGGCGTGAAAGTGGCGGACAGCGACGGGAACAACAGTCAGATGTTCAGCTATCCCGTCAGGGATAATGTGGTGTCCGAGGAGACTTCCGAGACTATGAGATACATTCTGGAACAGGTGGTTGCGGAAGGAAGCGGAAGGACCGGTGCTGTGGAAGGTTACCGGATAGGAGGCAAGACGGCTACCAGCCAGACACTTCCGAGAGGCAGCGGAAAATATATCGCCTCATTTCTGGGATTTGCACCGGCGGATAATCCCCAGGTACTTGCCGTGACCATCATCAACAACCCTCAGGGGACTTACTACGGAGGGCAGATTGCGGCGCCGGTAGTGCGACAGCTTTTTGAAAACATTCTTCCATATTTGGAGGAAATGAACTATAATAAGACGTAAAGAATTTCTA
>JAFLTD010000254.1 GCA_022510625.1 Lachnospiraceae bacterium | reverse complement strand
CTTTTCGATGGAAAGAAAGATTGGAAAATTAGGATTATCGCCGGTAACTGCGCTGAGCTTCGGCCACGACGGGAATCCCGGCTCAAATGCGGGACCGGAGTTCTATCTGGGGGATAAGCTGAATCTGAACATAGTGTACAGTGTATATTACCAGCCGCGGACCACAGAAGAGATCGCGGAGGAACTGGGCATGACGCCTGTATTTCTGCAGGATCGGATCGATTTTCTGGAGGGAAACGGATTTCTTGTAAGGACCACCGGCGGTCGTTACACAACTTATGTGAAATTTTCGGCCAGAGAGTATTCCAGGGAACAGGAGGAGATGGAACTGAAGCTGCAGCTCCAGATTGCAGAGATGTTGGTGAAGGAATATGTTCCGGTGGTGAGAAAGGCATTGGAGGATGTGACCGACATCTATATTCCCGGCGGAAACCGTGAACTTCTGGAAGCAGCGGCAGTGTTTTATGCTGTGTTAGAGAAAAGCGAGATTCCGATTCAGAAGGATCTGTCCAACTATGTGATCAAGACAACCGCGGGCGGCGAATTCATAGCCATGGTTAATATGGAATGCAATGCGTCAGATTCGGATTATAAGCCGGAGCGCCAATGGCCGGATTATACGATTTGCGGCAGTATGTGGAGGAAATCGGGCAAATACAGGGCAGTCAATTCTTGGTCTATGGACAGCCGATATGACAGCCGGGAGGGACACTGGGCGAATAATCTCTACACGGATTACGAGTATCTTTACGAATACATAAAAGGGATGCTGGGAGAAATGCCAGCCGCAGATTCGGATGTGAATCCTGCCAACGCGGAGAAATTTGCCCGGCTGCGGGAAAAGAGATTTCTGACAGAAGACGGCAGGGTAAATATCATGGTAGTAAAAGGCTCCCGAGAAGATTTTTTTGCCAAGATTCCTGTCCTTGGCGACGAGATAAAGGAACGCTTTGCAGATAAGGCCCTGGAATATGCAATGCTCAGCGCGAGGCGGTATCCGCCGCAGATGCAGGATCTGATCATTGCTAGGGGTGTGCGAGGATTTATCGGCACAACAGTTGCACTGATGGTCATAGATATCCTATATGGGGAAGGGATGTTCAGGCCTCTTACGGAAGATGAGAGAGTGACGGCCAACCTGCTGATGTTTAGTGATGTGCTGCCGGAGTGATATATTAGAATAAGTTGACTATTTCTTGAAATATGGTATCATACTATTAACGGTGAGTCCTACCGTAAAGTGTGACTGCTAAAAGCGTTGGCAACTCTAATGGAGTTACTACAAAGATGGCTATGTGGAAACGCATAGCCATTTTTATCGAGAAGATACATGAGATCAGAATTTAAATTGCACAATGATGCTATTTCTGATTATCGAAGCAAAGGGTATAATATATAGAAAATACAAGGAGGTAAAAAATATGCACAAAAAAATTATACGGATTTTGTTTATAATTAGAATTAGCCTGTGGATCATAGCAGCTGCAGCCACTTTTTATTGGATTGTCTGGTCGTTTAAACTATATAACATGGGTATTTTTGAAGTGGAAGAATATGGCAAATACTTCCGTCCTATTTTCGGAAGAGGGCTGCTGACCGCGATAGTAAGTATATGCCTAAGCTTTATTCTTCGGAGCATAAGCGATAAGATAAAGGAAAAATAAAATCCTAATTTATAAAACCGGACAAATTCTTCGGTAAAGTAGGAAAGGAGAAATGGACTATGGTTTTCTGGGATATGATCGCGGGTGTGTACGACCTCTTTGAAAAGCTCTACAACGGGAGATGTTATGACGGCACGG
>JAFLTD010000253.1 GCA_022510625.1 Lachnospiraceae bacterium | reverse complement strand
AAATAAATAAAGATTCAAGAAATAAAGAAAAACAAAATACTGATCTACAAAGTACGGATTCTTTTCCTTCCCCTTCATCCCCTCCCATGACCACTAACTCCGCAACGGTATCACAGCCGGAAATGAAGGGAAGGAAACGAACGGGACGCAGACGTGTGAGTCAGGATGAGATGGACTCCTATCGGGAGATGATCCGAGAGAACATCCGCTATGACGATTTTGTACGGGAGCGTCCCTACGATGTCAGTCAGCTGGATGAGATGATAGAGCTAATGGTAGAGGCTGTCTGCTCCAGAAAGGAAACAATTCGGGTGGCGGGGAACGACTTTCCCCAGGTCGTGGTAAAGTCCCGGTTGCTGAAGCTGGACGGGGAGCATATCCGGTTTGTGTTTGACTGTCTCAGAGAGAACACCACCCAGGTGCGGAACATGAAACAGTACCTTCTGACGGTGTTGTACAATGCCCCGGCCACTATTGAGAACCACTATGCCGCTCAGGTCAACCACGATTTCTATGGCAGTAAGGCAGCATAGGCTTTCAAATCTCTGCAGGTTAGCGAATTTCTTGCTCCAGTGTGTCAAATTCCGGAGTGGAAAAGAACTCTCCCAGCGTGATTTCAAAGCCATCACACAACTTTTTGAGAGTAGCGACCGTAATGCTGTTATTCCGCCCATTCACAAGGTTATTTAACGTAGATTGAGTGACGCCGCTTATCGTACATAACATATTGACAGATATTGCCCGTTCTTCACATAATTGCAAAATCCGTTCTTTCACTGCTGTGCCAACTGTCATAAGATACCCCTCCCTTGCTATAAAGGGTATCTAAAATTGGACTTGCAATGCTAACTCTTTTGAGTTAAAATAATTCAAAAGAGTTAATGCCATGTAGAAAATGGCAGAGCGGCGTAAAGTATCAAAATGCTGTAGATCAGCGGATTTCCTGCTCCAGGGCATCGAATTCCGGAGTGGAAAAGAACTCTCCCAGCGTGATTTCAAAACCGTCGCACAACTTTTTGATGGTAACTGCTCCTGGATTTTGGCTTTCACCGTTGAGAATGCTTTTAATCGTAGCCTGCGGCACAGCGGAAATATTACTCAGGCCATTGGGCGTTATGCCACGCTCTTTGCACAGTTCCAAGATACGGGCCGCAATTGTTTCACGGGTATTCATAGGCACATCCTCCAAGTGATTTGTCACTATGATAAATCATCTGAAGTTTGTGCATTAGTGATACTTCACTGACACGCTAAAATGTGATATAGTGATATATCGCTATATCGAGGAATCATAAACCAAGAGAACGCAAAGAAAGAGAGCAGTAATATGGACAAAGGAAAATTACCAAACGAGGAAAATCTGCCCGTTGATGTAAGCGAACTTGGCGAACTCAAATCTGCGAAACAGGAATGTCCAGGTGTGTACTATCTGAGGATGAAAGCAGAAGATAGTCTTGGCCTGCTTCCAAGGGAATATTATCTGGTACTGGAGAATGCCCCCATCTCAGAGGAGGCCAGAAACTATGGCAAACCGCTCCAGAACGGGCAAGGTTTAGTGTTCGGCTTGGGGCAAGAAAAAAGTGGAGATAAAGTCATTGAATATGAAATTTACCGATATAAGGTTTCCCATCATCTGTCCCTGCCGGAAGGAGAAAATCTGCACGGCTGTGCGGTTTATGGTGCCGAAATTTATCCCGAGTATTTTGGGATGCTGCCGGTACCGGCACTGACGCCCTGGGGCTATACCACCCGTTACCGGGTACTTGACAGCGGAATCTACTGGATTGAGACAGACCAATGTAAAGAAGTGCTTGCGG
>JAFLTD010000252.1 GCA_022510625.1 Lachnospiraceae bacterium | reverse complement strand
TATTATATTATTTTGTGAATTTTGTGACATTTTTACTAAAATGCCCAAAACATGCATATCCAGTACACATATTATATGTTAATTCAAGTGTCAGAGTCAAGTCGGCCTTTGTACTTTTTCGCATACAAACAGTAAAATTTTTTTGAAAAAATTGTGAAAATTGTATGTAAAAAATTCCACCCACAAGATATGGGAAAATCTTCCTTGCAGGAATTTGATTTTGGGATTATACTATTAAAACATAAGGCATGCGGGATAATAAATATCGGGAACACAAAACAGTATCCCGCGACGACGGAATGAATGAAAATGAACGGAGGTATATACAATGGCAGATATCACAAAGGATATGACAATCGGTGAGGCTCTCAGAAGCAATCCGGAAATCGCACCCGTACTTCTCGGAATCGGTATGCACTGTCTCGGATGTCCTTCCGCACAGGGAGAGACACTGGAGGAGGCAGCGATGGTACACGGCATTGAGGTGGACGAGCTGATGCAGCAGATCGCGGCGGTGTAGACTGGCTAAGCGGCGCAGGAACGAGCGATACAATAAGTGCATAATATTTTAATTTATGAAAAAACCCACGCCCTTGTTTGGCGTGGGTTTTATATTCTTAAATCTGTGCCAATGCCTCAATCGCATTGTCCTTTATCAGGGGATCATAGTGCTCCTCCAGATATGCTTTGGCGGAGAGAGCCGCCTTCTCGGGCTTGCCGTATTCCGATATCAGGTTGCAGATACGATGAAAGTCTGCCGCACTCTGCGTAGTGGAATTCATCAGCAGCAGATAACTGCCGTTTGACTCATCTTTATACAAAGTGCTGATACCCTTATAAGTGGATGCCGCTACATGCGCCATTCTTGTCACATCATGCAATGTGGCGAAAGAGAAAAGCTGACTGGTCGGCTGGGCGTGAACCGCTTCCTTAACAGCAGAACGCTGTACAGTCTCTCCGGTGGAGGAAGGCGCTGCCTTGGCGGGAGCCTCCGGGATGTCGGAACCGCTCATCTTGCGGAGCATATTCAGCACTTCGTCGGCGCCGTCGGAGAAGGCATCTATCAGTTCAGTCTCATCCTCATCGTAATCGTCGTCCTCATGGACTGACGGAGCAAACTTGGAAAAGCGCGTATCCAGTTCTTCGGGATCTTCCACCTTGGTAATGATCAGTACGATACATTCGGAGTTCAGCGGAATCGCCTCGATCATCAGGGGAATGTCTTCCGCCTCAAACCCGCATTCGTACGCCGCCTGCCGCATCATGTCACGAAACAGGGTTTTGGCCTTCTCTGTGCCGTAGGCAAGTTCACTGATCTTCAGTTCCCTGGTAGCCAGGTCTTCTCTGGTGAGAGTGCAGCGAATTTGCTGCTCATTTACTTTTTCTATTTTCATATGATGATCACATCCTTTTTGTCAAATTCATCTTATACTTTGCGTCAATTTTAGTCAATAGTGTACATAAAGTATTTAAAAAAATTTAATTATTTTAGAAATTTATTGATTTTTTGTCATTTTGTGGCTATAATCGAACTACAAGATGTCTCCGGTAGTCGGCAGCGAAAGGAGGCAGCGTGCGTAAATTTCATAAATAACATCTTTTTCTCCGCGATATGATTCTATTAGGCGGAGAGAGTCTTATAGGCGATGTGCCTGATCGTAAACCAGATCTTGTTTCTTTCTATATTTCACAATTATAATTCACAAGGAATAAGTAGGTTATACAGTTATTTTTATTTATTTTGCATGTCGGAGATATCTTTAAAACTATTTGGCATCCTATATATATCTTATGCCATTAGTATATCACGATGCTCTTTTTGGCAGAC
>JAFLTD010000251.1 GCA_022510625.1 Lachnospiraceae bacterium | reverse complement strand
CTCTCTATACTTTCTTATATATTTTTCACAAAAAAGCTTTTATTTTAGCCTTTTTGTGAAATGGTCTAAAAGTTACAAACAATGAACAAAGACTTATAATGGGCGAAAACTGCATCTTTTCTGTTTCAAAGTACCTGTTTTCCAGTAAGAAGGGTGCACGAATTAAAACGTCATCCTCTTTTATGAAGGCGAATCTGTGTCCCATTCTTCCCTATGGCTGCTAACCTCTCATGTCTAACAGGATCATCCGATGTAGCCATCAGGTCCTAAATTCCTTCGTCCAGCCTACCCATAGCGGGGTGCCGCTCCTGCTCCATTCCAGGGTCATGCCCTATTAAGTATGCTTTAGCGGCTTCGCTCTGCTTTGTCACTGCCTAGAGAGCACTCCTGTAATCCAGCACCAATTGATTCTTGGCGGACGTACACTGTTACAGTGTGCTTTTTCTGTTCTTTAAGCTGCTTCCGGTCTTATGATGTCCTTTCGGAACCTCTCCTCATCGAACTCACATCCTGTTTGCAAAATCACAAAGAAGACACGTATGGCCTTGCATGCTACTGCTATCTTTGCTTGCATACTTCCAAGCGGTCTCCTCGTCCGGTTCCTGTAATACAGAAACACGTCCAGAAACGCCGGATTCCAGTTGATGAGTGCCCTTGCCGATTCATACATCGTCCTTCGCAGCTTTCTCCTGCCCCTCTTGCTGATCCCCGGCCGGCCTTTCCGCTTGCCCGAACTGATCTTTGTTATCTCCAGTCCTGCCAGCTTCTGTACCTGTCTCGGGTCAGTGAAACGTCCGATATCACCGACCTCTGCAACAAAGCCTGTCACCGTTGATAGCCCTACTCCTTTTATGGCGAGCAGTTTCTCCACATTCGGCACTTCCATTACTTTCTCTTCCAGGTATTCATCAAGTCTTCTTAGCTGTTCTGCCTTGGCTGTGTAGTCATTTACAAGGATCCATATCTCAAGCCTTGCAGCTTCCCCTCCTGTAAGTCCCACACTGTTCTGTGCGGCTTCTATCAGGGTCGTTGCCCTCTTTATCCCTGCCGCACGTACCTTGGCTTTCCGCCAGATCTCGTTGATCCCTCCTGCTCCCAGTTTTATAATGTCCTGCGGTAATGGTGCATGCTTAAGCACCATAAGCCCGCTGGCCGAATCCCAATCTTTATAACACTCAAAGTATTCTGGAAAATACTTCTGGAGCCATCCCTGTATCTGGTTTGACAGACGCACATGCTGTTTCGTGATCTGATCCCTACATACGGATGCTTCCCTTATCTCTGCATATATGCCTTCCGGTAAATATGCGGTTGAAAACCGTCCGTCCTTCACCAGTCCGGCAATCGTTTTCGGATCTTTCAGGTCACTCTTTTCCGGGCTGTTATCATCCAATTCCTTACTTCGCTTTACACTGTGCGGATTGACCGTCACAAGCTGGATATCATGGTCCTGCAGGAATTTCTGGAAGGTCAGCCAGTAACAGCCTGTGGGTTCGCAGCCTACGATTATCTTTTTCATCCCCGTTTTCCCTACCATCTCTTCCAGCCAGCGCAGGAAGGAAAGAAAACCTACATTTGTGTTGCTAAAGCGGAATGCCCTTTTGCTGAACTCAAAACCTCTCCAGTCAAATGCTCTGGCAAAGTGCTCCTGAGAACCGATGTCGACTCCCACTACTAAAGTTTCTGCTGTTACTTGATTTAGTCTGTCATTCTGTGTTAAATTCATAGTGAAACCTCCTGTTGGTTAAAGTGTTTTTTCATCCGCCAAGATGAACACCTTAATCTTACATCGAGGTTTCTTTTTATTCAATTGGCGTTATTTCTGAATTACAGGAATGCT
>JAFLTD010000250.1 GCA_022510625.1 Lachnospiraceae bacterium | reverse complement strand
GCGGCGGCAGCTACCGCCGAGCGGCCCTTGCTCCGCTGAATGATTTTAACGGGACAATGAAATATTGCTATAAAAATTGACCTCCCTTCCATCGCTACGATGATCTTCACATCCATCTATGGCGTAGTTGACGGATTCTTTGTTTCAAACTTTGTTGGTAAAACGCCCTTTGCCGCAGTCAATTTTATCATGCCATTTATCATGATTCTCGGCGCGTTCAGCATTGTGTTCGGCACCGGGGGCAGCGCCCTCATATCAAAAACCATGGGCGAGGGAGATATGGCGAACGCTAACCGTCTGTTCTCTATGCTCACTTATACCTCCCTTGGATTCGGAATCGTTGTCGCAGTTTTGGGTGTCGTTTTCATCCGTCCGATTGCGGCCCTGCTTGGAGCTGAGGGGGCAATGCTGGATGACTGTGTTGTCTATGGGCGGATCATCCTCGCTGTTCTTCCTTTCTATATGCTTCAGCAAGAGTTCCAGAGTTTCTTCGCTACGGCAGAAAAACCGCAGCTTGGGCTAATCGCATCGGTTTCCGCGGGCGTGACCAATATGGTGCTGGACGCGTTGCTTATAGCCGTGTTTCAGTGGGGGATCATTGGAGCCGCAGTTGCAACAGCAACGAGCCAGTTGATCGGCGGACTATTTCCAATACTATATTTCTCACACCCGAACACAAGCCTACTCCGATTGACCAGAACGTCATTTGACGGAAAGGCTTTCTTGAAAACCTGCACAAACGGTTGTTCTGAACTCATAAGTCATATTTCAATGTCACTTGTCGGAATGCTTTATAATGTTCAGTTGATGAAATATGTCGGTGAAGACGGCGTGGCGGCCTACGGCGTTTTGATGTATGTCAGCATGATCTTCGTGGGAGCGTTTATCGGATATTCCATAGGAACAGCGCCCGTTGTCGGTTATCATTACGGGGCGCAGAATCACAGAGAACTCAAAAGTCTTCTGAAAAAGAGCCTTGTTATCATAGGTGCGTTTTCAGTGTGTATGTTGCTGTTGGGAGAAACTTTGGCAAGGCCGCTGTCCCTTGTTTTTGTGGGCTACGATACCGGGCTACTGGCTCTCACCCTCCGGGCGTTCGCCATCTTCTCCTTCTCCTTTTTGTTCGCTGGTTTTCCAATCTATGGCTCCAGCTTCTTCACCGCCCTCAACAACGGTCTTGTCTCTCTGCTCATTGCCTCCCTCAGAACGCTGGTATTTCAAATCGCAGCAATACTTATTCTCCCTGTGATTTGGAAAGTAGATGGCATCTGGATTTCTCTTATTGTCGGAGAATTACTGGCAACAGTTGTAACGGCAGTGTTTCTTGTCAGTATGAGGAAAAAATATCACTACTAAATGGTTATAAAGAATGTGGTGAGCCTTTTATTGAGGGCGAAATATTCCGATGTGTTTGCATGGAAAAAGCGTTGAGTTTGACCCGTAGCGAAGCAGTCCAGCTAATAAAAGTCAAGAGGGGAAAGAGAAAAATTCGAGCAGCAAAAAGTGTATAGCAAAGTAGAGGCTCCGAAGAGTCTCAAAAAATTAGGGGAGGCTATATCAAGCGGCCTTTGGAACTGCCAAATATTTTTGGCGATGCTCCTGGGGTGAGATGAGCGTAAAAGGCGTCTCATCCCGCAGTACAGCAAAGACAATGTTGCAAAGCTTCTTTTGCAGCAGCAGTCAATAGGTTCTCAGCCTTCTTCCGTGCCATAGCCTCTCCTTTGCCGGCTGCCGTTCGGATCACCTCAGCCAGCGCATCCACTCCGGCAGCTAAAACAGCGTTGGGAGTGGGGTACTGAGACAGCACCGACAGGGACGCCTTTCCGTTGACCTTGGAAAAGATGGGCAAATACTGTGGAAATACTTGGCGGAGTTGATTTT
>JAFLTD010000025.1 GCA_022510625.1 Lachnospiraceae bacterium | reverse complement strand
AGAAAGATATTCCTGCATAGCACGGTTCAGTTGATATTCATAGATGGAATCATGCCGGTAATAATCATCATTACAGTGTACTGTGTAAACAAACTCATTTTCTTTTTCACCGTTTATTGTCCATTCATAATAGGAGTGCCATTTCATTTCAGAGTCATACGACAAATAACCGTCGCTGAGATCATACTCTCCGCTGTCGCCTTCCTGTACATCGGCAATTACCTGATAGGTATTTCCTTTGATCAAAAGCGATAATCGTCGGTCTGTAGATTTGGCGCGTGCAACAACACCCACTGCCCCATCCTCACTATACATATGGGTCAGTTCCCATTCCTCATCCGCTAAACCTATCTTTGCAGCATAATCCTTCACCGCACAGGCTGCCGCCTTAAATATCTGCGGATTGTAACGAAACCGATAAGCATTGTCAAAAAAGTTTGCCTCCGTTCCTTCGATATCATACAAGTCATCCCATTTTGTCTGCTCTTGCTCTGTCAATTCGGCAGAAAAATCTTTAGTATCCTGTGCGCTGTATACTTCTACAATACTATACCGCCTATTTCGGGAATCTCTGTCTACCATCATATGTACTCTCTGAAATCCATCTGAAAAGCACACATCAGCCAGTAGTCCATTTTCATCAATGAAAACCGAATCACCAAGCAGCCACCACTCCGTATCCTTATCAGCCTGTACGCAGGCAAGGTAATCCGCCATGGCGTTTATGCTCGCGTCAAGATATACACTCTCATAAACATAGGCATCCCGGTCTGCATATATGGAGTATGCGGAATATTTCTCAGGAAAATCAGCTCTGCCCTGATAAGCCTCCCAGTGCGAATCGGAATCGTATGAAACATCTCCATACTTACTCACCTTCACATCTGCCATCACCAAATATTGCCGTCCTGTCTCCCGTGTTTCATCCAGAAGCATATACAATTCTCTTGTGCCGTCCTCTGCGCAGGCAACAAAATTCAGGATGCGCCCATTCTCCGTCCTCCTGATATGCATATCGCGCAGCTCCCACATTCCTTCCTCAATGTTATCACCGACATATGCACAGATGACTTCCGCTGCAAGTGTCTCATCGGTTAAATTGTAGTGCCATTGATTTGCATTGGAGAAGAAATCATGGGAAATAACTTTATCGGAACCCAAATCTTTCCAGCCTGTATCAATTCCCAACTCACTACAAACTTCCCGATTTAAGATATCCTCCAGTTCAATCCAGTCAAATAACAAAGATCGCGGAGGATAATCATTTATCACAAGAAGTCCCTGATTTGTTATCATAAAAGAAAAACTCTCGGATTCTAAGTCCATATCCCAATCATTCACGTATCCGTCATATCTATACCTAATCAATTCCAACAGTTTTGCATTGTAATCATCCGTGTTGAACAAATCGGCAAACTCATACTTTTCTCCTGTTACTCTGTTAAAGTTCGCAATGACAGGGCAGCATCTCCGATCAAATCTGTTTTCCATGTCAACTACAGTGAAAACATTGCCCCACTCGAAAGAAACCATCGTGCGGATATTGTTACTGTCACGCCTCCCATTCATGCCGGATCGATATTCTTCTACATCCATTGCCATAACCGTATCCTGTTTCTCCCGCATCCACTCCTTTTGCTCTTCAAACAGCTCGGCATGATATTCATTGACAGCCTGCGCCAGTCTGTCCGTTCCTTTCATTTCCGCAAGTTCAATTTCCCATTCTGCACTGAGATGTTCGTCATTTAACGGGTCATATACTTCATAATAAGTAAATCGTTCACTGTCATCTATGAACCAGTCTCCGTCAGCCGTGCTTTCTTTACCCGCCTCATAAATATCATATAAGTACGCACTGGAGAATGTATCCAAATGTGCATAGGGATTCGGACTTTCTTCTCTCACATACACATCTTTTTCCATGTCATAAACGAGTGTGTATTCATCTTCATCATCCAAGAGCAGTTTATTGCCTTCCCAGCGGTAACAGTAATAATGTACCGTCTCGATCATATCTTCATACTTTATATGCCACTCTTCTACACGGTCATCCGATGCAAAAGGTGAACAAAAAGTGTTCGGCCATTCGGACTCCTGCGAACCACCTACTTTGATTACCTGCACATATTCCTGCTCTTGTTCATCCCACACAAAGATGGTTTTCATACTGCGTGACCTATGAGGAGTATATACATACCCGAGTAAATCAAGATACCCATCTGCGTTCATATCATCAAAATCAGGATAGTCGAGATAGCCCAGCCGAGTCTGGGCATCAGAAATCCACTGTACCGTCGAAACCTTGTACGGTTCATTCTCCAACGTAACATTCCATGTATTGACTAATTTGGATTCGTCGTCCTCCGAGGGCACAGCAGAAAACTCGGCAGTATAATTCAATAAATCAGATGTCACTTTATATTCCGCACGCATTTCTCCAAAATAAATATTTTTCTCCGCCTGAGCAATATAATTCCGTCCGCACTTGATATCGGATAAGGTATAACAATACTCCTCCACAAACGGACTGTTACGTCCATAGAGAACTGCAAGACCACTATCCAGTAATATATCTTCCGTTTCGATAAAGTAAAGCCCGTCCTCCCCACTTACGCCTACCAAGTAGTAGGCTTTGTCTTCATCCGCTTCCATGGCTTTATATAAAGCACGAATTGTGTTATCATCCGCTGTCTGATAACTCCTAAAATATCTGAGCTCTGTTATTCCTTCAAAATACTTGAATGCCTCCTCATAGCTGTCGGAGAGCTCCGGTTCTTTGCTGACAGTATAAGTTATTTGCTGTGGTCCATGAAATCCGGGCTCGTCCGGTTTGGAATCTGCTTCCGCATAAAAAGTTGTTCGATTTTCTTCTTCTACAACTCTGGCTATATGATAAAACTTACTGATGTTGCAATTGATATTTCCGAATGTAATTTCCTTGCATTCCTCATCGGTATACACCGTTTCTATCGGGATATCCATTTTTAGTTCCCAACCTACATAGAGTAAGTCGGGATTATCCCCTATCAGTTCGCAATTAGCTTCATAGATGTTGCTCCAATACATTCCATCTCCGAATTGTTCTTCGGCTATGCTCCAGAGGCAATCACCCTCGCGGACGATATAAGTTTCCTGCACATCGGCAATCTCCTCGTTTTCTTGCCCGGGTAATTTTTCTCCCCCATCTGCACGAGCCAGATCTATCGCATATGATAAATCTTGTACCCATTCCAAAGATACTTTGAAGGCCATAATCTCCTCGACTACACTCTCCGCGTCCTCGACATAATCCGACAGAGTTTCGATTCCTTCTGCTGTGTGAGCCTCAAAGTATTCCGTAACGAATTCCTCCACTTTTTCCTTGTCAGTATCGGTCTTCGCATAACATACTGCTGCCGCCTCGTTCCACGGAACTATCCCAAATGCGCAAATACCGATAAGCAATAGCGCTGACACTTTTACAGCACCTTTACAGAATAAATTCACTTTTACATTTCCGAAATTAGGCATCATCATAATCTCCTTCACACAACTACGCTACCAAAATTTATCTGGATTAAGTATGGAAAATTCTTATAAAGATAAATATAGAAATTAAGTCTTACGGCAGAAACCAATAATCAAGATCGGGATAAAACTCTGCAAATTCGTCTTTATCCAGTCCGGACACGTCATGCTGCGCGACCAAGGTTTCCATCTCATAATAGGATAGTACCGCCGAGCCATCCGGTTCGGATTCCCAAACCACTTCTCGTGTCTCTGCATATTCACCATCCACTACTCTGTACTCACGGACTGCCTCATGACCCGCTCCCATCCGATAACGGGTTATCATTCTTTTTTCATTGAATTCCAGACAAACAAGATGCGTGGGAAAGGACGGATACCAGACAAATTCCTCCGCAGTATCTTCCCAGACCAAGGCACGGTAAACTCCCCAGCTTCCGCCGCTCCCGCCCGAAAATCCCTCATTTATCAATAAATCGTCCTGCCCGTCATAATTGATGTCAACCTGTGAAATGCCACAGTTTAAAACGCCCGGATCGCCGGTAGCAGGAACTACCAGATGTTGAAACCCTATTCCCGTATCTTCCCATTCTCCGGTCACCAGCACATGATATTGCTCCCGTTCGCTTGCACGAACGGCAAAGGTGCAAATATCCAATCCGCCGACATGCTCCAGTCTGAGAAAACTGATATAACTATCCTCGTCCTCCGCAGTCTGCCTCATGATAGCGCCCGTTTCTTCTCCGAACAGGTCAAGGAATGGTATGAGCGCATCCGAATCTTCTGTAGGCCGCAATGGTCCAACATCAACTATCTTGACGGAATAATGGTTCCTATGGCGGTTTACATCCCAACACAGTTTTACCCGTCGTGCCGTCTCATTCAAACTCAGTTCTTCATCCAACACACTGATATACAGGCTTTCTTTCGGAACTGACATAAGCCTGTGCGCTGCTTCTTCTAAAGTTCTCCAATCTTCCAAATCGATATAGATCGGCTGCTCTTCCACAAGGTTGTAGCGGACATATTCTTCTATGTTTATCTGCTGCCCTGTCTCATCGTATCGATATTTTGTCGCAATAAAAAAGTTACTGTCACCAACAATTTTATATCCGTCCCCGTTAAAATCCCCGAAAAAGGGTGATCGCCTGCTTCCGATTTTTAGTCTGTCTCTCACTACCACATCATTACACAGTCGATAAGAGGCTGTCGCCGCATCCACGCCCGGCTCAATTTCCTCCCTGTTCGCCACCATCTTAGAAAGCAATTCCAGCTGCTCGCCGCTCTCAATCAGATACTCTCCGTTCTCTTTGATAAAACCGCCCTTAATATCTCCTTCTGCATTGACTGTCCCGACGCAAGCCGACCATAAAAACAGTCCAGTGATACTAAGTACCAATATGTTTTTAATTCTCATCAATCCATGCCCTTCCTCTCCAAATACACAATAGCACGGTCATGCATCAATCTTGTAACAAAGTTGTATCAAAGTTGCATCATTTTAAAAGAGTTGGCCGTTAAGCCAACTCTTTCAACATTTACTTTGCAGTTTTTTATCAGTATCTCTCTGCCTATATACCCATAGGAGTAAAATCATTATTAATCTGCGTGTTCAGTTCATCCGATTGCTGTGCCAGTTCCCTGTTGCGCTTAAACGCCGTCAGCCACACGGCAGTCAACAGTGTAAGCACACCGTTTATGAGGGGCAGACAGAGGGCTCCGGTCTGCAGAGGAGCATCCCAAAAGTCTTCCAGCCTATATTTCAAAAACCCCAGAATCATAAACAAGGAACCGCCCATCATTCTCCAAAATGATATAATCTGTCTGAGCGCAATGATATACAAAATATATGCGTACTTCCGATTGGGCCCCATAGTTGTCATATAAACGCCAAAAACAATGACACAGCCGACAAGACACAGCATGATGCCGATGCCGATACCAAGCATTGTCGCCGGCACTATGGAGAAACTCAGCACCATATCGAGAAAAACCAGAAAGGTAAGACACCCTGCCCATATTTTTTTGTTCTTTTCAAACCGCTCAACTTCAGGATAATTCTTATAAATCTCTTCTTTGTATGCCCGATATTGCGTATTGACGAGAATCTGCTGCTCCCTTGTAAAGGTGCGTTTGCGCCACTCCGGCAGTTCTCCCTGACTCCGCTTTTGTACTATTCCAATCACGCCAAGCAGAATGACCCAGAAAGATAATTTCTCAAGCGTTAATACAATTATATAAAACGTATACATGCCAAAGATCTCCTCATCATATGTCCCGCGTAGCTGACAGATATATCATCGACTATTCATCCAGCGCATTCAACTTATCTACAATCGCCTGTATGTCCGCCATCGACACATGTCCGCCGAAGCTGACCGGTCCGCGCAGAGGCGAATACATCAATCCGGCATTAGCCATCTCTTCCGTGAATGCTTCGTTTTCCGCTTCGCTCTTGGAATCATTCTGTGCTTCGGGGAACGCCTGCGGCATCGACTCCTTTACGATCTTCCATGCTCTGGGATCTTTCATCACATCCCCCATCGTGGTGTCTGTGGTATATACGAAAGGCAATTTTACTGTGGATTCTACATTGACTGTTTTAGTCAATACAATATCTCTGGAAGACTTACCGATCAGGATATCAAATTCACCCGTCTCCACATGCCAATCATGGATGTTCACACTGTAATATGCAAAGGCTCTCTTATCCAGCGTAAAGGTTACGGTCTTCGTCTCGCCCGGTTTCAAGTCAACCTTCACGAAATCGCGCAGTTCCTTCACAGGACGGATGACCGTGCTCTCCTTGTCAGCCACATACAATTGGATAATTTCTTTACCCGCCACGGCGCCCGTGTTTGTCACATCGACAGACACACGCATTGTATCCGTATCTTTCATCCGATCTTTGTCAACAGTCAGATTAGAATATTCAAAAGTGGTATAGGACAGACCGTATCCAAACGGAAACAATACATCCATTTTCTTCTTATCATAGTAACGGTATCCGACGAAAATGCCCTCGCGGTACTCTACCATGTCCCCCTCACCGATATAGGACAAATAAGAAGGGTTATCCTCCAACTTCAGCGGGAATGTCTCCGGCAGTTTCGCGCTGGGATTCACTTTGCCAAAGAGAATATCACAGATGGCACCACCCACTGCCTGACCTCCCAGATACGCCTCAACAACACCCTTTACCTTATCCACCCACGGCATTTCTATGGGCGAACCGTTGTGCAGAACGACCACGGTGTTGGGCTGCACTGCCGCAACTTTCTCAATCAATTCATTCTGGCAATTAGGCATTGCCATGTGCTTTCTGTCAAATCCCTCAGACTCGTATTTTTCCGGAAGACCGGCGAAGATGACTGCCACCTCGGCCCCGCGTGCCGCCTCTACAGCTTCTGCTAACAATCGCTCATCCGTCTTATCTTCCGCATCATCAAAGCCCTGTGCATAAATGATGTTATCCATGCCCTGCACCGCATCTAATGCAGAGGTGATTTTGTGGCTGTTGATATGGGAACTGCCGCCACCCTGATAACGGGGTGTCTTCGCATACTTACCGATAAAGGCAATCTTCCGCTTATCCGACAGCGGAAGCACTCCCTCATTCTTTAACAGTACGATCGTCTCTTCCGCAACTTTGCGCGCTGTCTCATGGTCTTTGTCTTTATCAAATACAGCATTCTTGTCTCGCTTTTCCTCATAGCGGAACACAATATTCAATATGCGCTCCACCGCAGTGTCTACCACACTCTCGTCCAACTCGCCGCTCAGCACTGCACCTACAATCAGCTTGTCGTTGGCGCCTAAAGAACTGGGCATTTCCAAATCCAACCCTGCCTTCAGATCTTCTACACGATTATTGACAGCGCCCCAATCACTCATCACATATCCGTCAAATCCCCACTGATTGCGCAGAGTCTCCGTGAGATACTGATGGTTTTGTGCCGCATATATTCCATTGATCCTATTGTAAGAGCACATCACCGTCCACGGTTTCGCTTTCTTCACTGCGCCCTCAAAAGCCGCCAGATAGATCTCATGTAATGTCCTCTCATCTATACGTGAATCGGAAGACAATCTTCTTGTCTCCTGATTGTTGGCAAGAAAATGTTTGATGCTGGTGCCCACATTCTTACTCTGTACGCCCTGAATCAGTGCGCCCGCCATCTCACTTGCCACAAGCGGGTCTTCCGAGTAATATTCAAAGTTTCGTCCGCATAACGGAGACCGTTTGATGTTGACTGCCGGACCTAAGATGACACTGACACCCTCCGCCTGACATTCATTACCGAGTGTCTCGCCCATTTCCCTTAACAAGTCTCTGTTAAAAGAAGCGGCAGTGCCACATCCGGCAGGAAAACAGACTGCTTTGATGCTGTCGTTGACTCCCAGATGATCTCCTTCCTGATCCTGCTTGCGCAGCCCATGTGGTCCGTCGGATACCATGCTTGCCGGAATTCCCAAACGCTCCACAGCCTCCGTATGCCAGAAGTCCGCTCCCGAACACATTGCCGCCTTCTCTTCCAAAGTCATCTGCGCCACCAGTTCTTTGATCTTATCTGCCGTCATGTGATAACCTCCTACATTCACTAAGATGGTTGAAAAAATATACCCACATTACATCGCTATGATGTTTTATTTGGGATGGTTTAAGTGTAGCACAGTGGAACATAGTTTGCTATATTTTTTCTTGTTTTCAGGAATATTATTTTTCACCTTATTAAGCAGCTTATTGCCATGAATTATTTCCCAATGACGATCAGCGGAATCGTCATCTCATCTGCCGTCAGACCTGCATGCACACTGATAAAATGCTCGGCTTCCTCCCTTGTATTAAATATAGTCAGGTCATCGATTGCGATCGCTAGATAATCTCCCAGCATATCATGAAAATATTCGTGCTCCTTTCCCACTCCGAATAGATGTGCATCCAAAACTTGCTGCTTCGTCCACAGAAGGAATTTATCTCCGAACTCTACCTGGAATTCATTTTTGAACTGCTCTCTCTTATCTTCTTTTACAAACAGATTTAAAGCCCGTGGTTCTATTGACGGCAATCGTACAAGACATTCCATGATACGCGGGTAATCCGTTATCGCAACACCTTTTGAATCTATATGACCATGGTCCGCGGTTACGATAATCAGTGTGTTTGTCAATTCATCGGAAAGATGCTGTATCTGTTTTTCCAATTGAAGCAGCACATGCTTTGCCTTCTGCCCGTAACATCCTTTTTGATGCATAATGCCGTCGGGTTCATTCCAGTATCCGTATATATATTTCTTACCGGGCATCCCACACAAATCTTTGATCTGTGCACATATTTTTTCAAAGCTGTTGGGATAAGGAGCTACAAAGGGTGCTACGTTATACGCCTTGCCGCCTGCGGCATTGATCTTGTCTGCAATGCCTTCATAACCGTAAAACTTCCATGCGACATTGTAGTCTGCAGCGGGCTTTTCCGTTCCGCTTTCCACATTAAAAAACACAGTCACGTTTTTATCAATCTGCGGATAATAACAATCCCAACCCAACCAGCCGTGCTCACAGGGATCCTGTCCACTCATAACGGACGTAGTCGCCGCTACCGTTGTCGGTGGGAAGACCGAACTGTAGGTTCCGGCTAGGTGAGTCCTGAAAAAACCGTCCTTGTCAAGATTGCGCTCAATGATGGATTGCCCCATGCCATCCAAAAGAAGAACAACAATGTTTTCATACTCCTTCTCCAAATACGAGTCCAACAGGCGCAATGTCTGTCGCCCTTCGTCAATACCGAATTTCTTTAATATTGAATTGGCAAGATTTGCAATGCAGTTATTGTAATCGGGAAATTGTTGTTTCACGGTTTCACCTCCCTAAACTTTTCCAATCGATAATGTCCTTCCTCGTCCAACTGCTTTATGCCATCCTTATAGTCGTATCCGAATTTCCTGTAAAATTCTGTGGCCGTGACGGAAGCAGGTATTTCTATTCTTCCTGCTCTTGTAAAGAATTCATCTGATTCAAGCGTCCTCATAATGGTGCGCCCGATTCCTTTACCGTGTAACTCCGGCAATACAAAAACAGTAAGCAGGATGCTCTCCGTCTCACTTCCCCAGAAAGCAGCAATGGAGCCGACACCCACAATCTGATTTTTCCATTCAAAAATATACATATGTGAATCGCCCGCTATCTGACGCACCCACTCGGCATTGTGATGAGCCGCCAATTTCTCCATCGGCTCTATTCCGTAGTCTTTGCTGTTTACTTCTATAAAGTTTCTTGCCAATAGTTGACTTACCGCTTCGGCATCTTCGTTCCTAAATTTCCGGATGCTCACATTGGTTTTCTCATAGTCAACCAACGTCATATTTTCATTCACAATATGTTCTCCGCCCGTTCTTACAAAACCGCATTTTTCATACAGATGGCAATTCCCTTTTTCCTGCTTAATCGTATCCAATCTCCAGGTGACGGCATCCGGGTATAAATCGAAAACTTGCCTAATTGCCGCCTGACCGATTCCTCTGTTTTGGTACTCGGGCAGCACAAACAACGGAGAAATAAACAAAACATCCTGAACATATTCCGATTCATCTTGTTCATGATTTCCGTCGTTGTCACAATGCTCACTGTCTTGATTCTTCTTAATCTTACTTGCTATCCTTATTGCGCCTACATTCTCTTCCCCCAACTTAATCAGATAATATTGCGAATTGGCATGGGTTAGCTGGTAATATAGCCTATCCATTTTTTCGTTCACGGGCGTCGTCTCATCATCATGATACTTTTCATACAACGGTAAAAAAGCCTTGTATTTCATGTTGTGAATTAACTCCGCGTCATCTGCTGTTGCCAAAATCAGTTCTACTTTTTCATTCATAATCTGCCTCCTTGTATTCCGCATACAAAACGAGTTGGCTTACCACTACTGTACTCGCACATTTCTTATAACGCAAAATCGCACCGGACAGTCTATATGTCTGATGCGATAAATACAATACAAGATGCAGATCAATATATAAATTGCAGCTTACATTCCCATCTATGCACAGACATATAAGACCTATCGGCTTACAACTGTGCATTTGATGTGCTCAGTTACAAGCTAATACGTCTATAGTACATGTACATATAACGTCTTGAATGTAAGTTGTGATTCATTCTGTATGCTTCTCCTTAATTTTCTAAAAGTCTAACACCGTGTTGAAGTTTTGTCAATGGGTGGATACTACAGTGCCCACAATACACCATAATGTCTTTGTATGATTATCGTAAATTCGTTTATATAAATATCCGTTTTATGTTGAGCAGCTGTTTTAATTATGCTATTCTTTATTTGTATAATTGAAAAGAAATCCGGATGCGAACTTTCGACTGGATGCCCTCTAGTCTTAAAGGAGGGTGATGCCTATGAGTATAATAGAAATACTTACATTATTACTCGTTATTTTTACGGCATTGTCTTACATAGACAATCATAAAAAGAAATAAGCATCCTCGACCGTCCAAAGTTTAGGATGCTTATTTCATATAATAACATTCAATCCTGAGGGCAAATCGGAACTCGTGTCCGATTCACTTTCTGAGTAAATTATACACCGGGGTACTTGAGAAATCAAGTGCCCTTTTTCCGTCTCAGCGTTGCTTATCCAATAATTTCTTCAGTGCATCATCTCCGACACTCACCCATGCGTCCTCTTCCTCAGCATTCAGTCCCAGATATTCACGAAGCGTAACCGTTTCATCGCTAAATCCCCACTCCTGACTGTAGTCGTCAATTTCTTCAAAAGAGACTTCTCCCGCCAGATATTTATCTTTGAATTTTTTCTCCATATCTTAGTTATTCCTCCTACCCGTGGCAACCGCTTCCGCACTTTGCCATACATATGACGTGCTCCGTCTATGCCAGCCCGTCTGCCCGCGCTTTGTCCGCTATCATCTCATAAGTCGGCGTAGGCACCCCGTAACGCTGTCCCATCCGCACCACTTCATAGATCAGACCGTCTATCTCAGATGCTTTGCCGGCGTAGACATCTCGCTGCATGGAAGTGCTGGCTTCCGGGTTTAGTGTGTCCAGAATCTGCAGATTAGTCGTCACAATATCCACTAAGAACGGCACGCCCATCGCCACCGCCAATGCGTCAACCTCTTTCATCAGCTTGACAAAAGTGTCCCTCGGCTCTCCTGTCTTCTGCACTTCTCCGGCAGATACATGATAATATAATCCGCACGCTGCCATCGGCGAAACATATGCAAATTTCTGCAGCGCGTCCCGTCTGATATTATCCGACAGCACGCCCTCGATTCCGCTATCTTTAAGATCCTGCGCTACCGTAAATAACTCCGGTCTGATTTCCTGCGGATCTCTCACGCCATATACAATTCGGAAAATATCTCCGCGTAACAAAATCGTTCCCGGCTCCTTAATCTCACCCGCGATATAGATACATCCATCCGTCACAAGCAGTTCCGGTAATTGTTCTTGCATCTTGCTGCCGGTTCCGTAAATATTCAAAATCGGAATCACAATGGTATTCTCTTTCGCGACACGGCGGATAAAAGGAATCGTATCCTCCAGCGAATAGCCCTTGACGCAGACAAAAATAATGTCAGGCTGCTCATCATAGTGCTCCATATCTTTCGCCTTAATCGGATTCACGGTATAATTGCCCTTTTTCGTAGTCTCCATCTGAAGACCCTGCTCCTGCATCTTCTTAAGGTGCTCACCTCTGGCAATAAGTGTCACATCTTTTCCTGCCTCTGTCATATATGCACCTATGCTGCCGCCTGTTCCGCCCGCGCCGATCACTAAATATTTCATTGCTCTTTCCTCCGATAATAAATTATTACTGTTAGTATATCAAAAAAGAAATGAGTCTTTCAACTCATTTCCTTTTTAACAGCTCTATGTAATCTCTCCAGCGCCTCCTTCAACACCGCCCTCGGGCACGCTATGTTGATACGCTCGAATCCTTCTCCAACTTCACCGAAAATTGCACCGCTGTCCAGCCACAGCTTCGCCTCATGGACAATCAGATGTTCCAACTTCTCTTCCGAAAGACCGAGTGCACGACAATCAAGCCATATCAGATAAGTTCCCTCCGGCTCGATCAACTTAATCTGCGGTAAATTCTCTTCCAGATACTCTCTGGCAAAATCCAGATTGCCCTTCAAATAGACCTTCAACTCTTCCAGCCATTCTCTGCCCGTCTCATATGCCGCCTGACAGGCATGAAGTCCGATCATGTTGACCTGACTGTATCCTGCTGCCGACATCTGCCTTTTGAACGCCTTTCGAATCTGTACATTGGGAATGAAAATATTGGAAACCTGCAATCCCGCCAGATTGAACGTCTTGCTCGGCGCCGTACAGATAATACTGATGTCCTCAAACGCAGGGTCTACTGTCGAGAATACATAATGTTTTCTTCCCTCATAGACGAAATCACTATGAATCTCATCGCTGACCACTTTTACGTCATACCGCAGGCAGATCTCTCCCATCCTGCGAAGTTCGCTGGCAGTCCAGACTCTTCCCACAGGATTATGCGGGCTGCACAGCACAAAAAGCTTTACATGATTCCGAACGATCTTTTCCTCAAAATCTTCGAAATCAATTTCGTAGTGTCCGCCTTTCAACACCAACTCATTGTTCACCAAGGTTCTGTCGTTATCTTTGATCACCTCGCTGAAAGGATAGTAAACGGGCTGCTGAATCATCACCGCATCGCCCTCTTTCGTCAATGCCTGAATCGCAATACCGATGGCAAAGACAATACCCGGCGTCTTGACCAGCCATTTCTGCTCTACCTTCCAGTCAAAATAATTCTCATACCACGCGGCAACCGCCCGGAAATAGTCGTCCTTACTCTCCGTGTATCCGTAGATGCCGAACTCCGCGTCCGCCACCGCCCGCTCAATGATTCCCGGAGCCGTCCGAAAGTCCATATCCGCGACCCAGAGCGGCAGCACATCCGCTGGTTTACCTCTCTCTACGGCAAAGTCATATTTTAAACAATCGCTGTTTCTTCTGTCTATAATTTCGTCAAAATTGTATTTCATTCCCACCTCCGCTACGCCAGCGCCTGCTCCAGATCCGCAATCAGATCCTTGACATTCTCGATACCCACGGACATTCGCAGCGTTGTCTCGTCGATACCGTTAGCACGTCTCTTCTCATCCGGCACATCGGCGTGCGTCTGCGTAAAGGGATAAGTCATCAGACTCTCCGTACCTCCCAGACTTTCCGCAAACTTAATCAGCCTCACCCGCTCCAGCACCCTGTGCGCAGTTTCCTGTGAATCCACATGGAAGGTCAGCATACCGCCATATCCCCGGCACTGCTTCTGCGTCATGGCATATCCGGGATGATCCTTCAGACCGGTATAAAAAACTTCCTTCACCTTGGGCTGTCCGGTAAGCCACTGTGCGATGGCCAGCGCGTTCTCCTGGTGTTTCTCCATCCGTACGGACAAGGTCTTTATACCCCTTAAAATCAGCCATGCATCAAAGGGTGCAAGGCACGCCCCCGTAGTCTTGACCATCTCCCGCATTCTCTCGGCAATCTCTGCATTGCCTGTCACAAAAAAACCGCCCAACGTGTCGTTGTGTCCCTCCAAATATTTCGTAGCGCTGTGAATCACAACATCCGCACCTAAATCCAGAGGATTCTGAAAATATGGCGTTAAAAATGTATTATCCACTGCCAGAAGGCAGTTATGCTTCTTTGCAATCCCACTGACGGCTCTGATATCCGTAACCTGCATCATCGGATTTGTGGGTGTTTCTATATAGATCAGTTTCGTGTTCTCCTGTATCGCATTCTCCAGAGCCTGTAAATCCGATGTGTCCACATAGGTAAACTGCATACCGTTCTTTTCATTCACCTTGCGGAACTGTCTGATCACGCCGCCATACAAGTCATCCGTCGCCACCACATGGTCCCCTGGCGCAAACAACTCCATAAATGCACTGACTGCAGCCATACCGGTGGCAAAGGAAATCGTATCCACACCGTGTTCCAAATCCGTCACGATCCGCTCGACCTCTTTCCTCGTAGGGTTCTGTACCCTGTTATAGTCGTATCCCGTACTTCGTCCCACACCGGGATGAGCGTAAGCCGCCGTCTGATAAATCGGGAAACTGATAGCGCCGGTACTCTCAATTGCCTCCCTGCTTCCTTGTCCGTGAACACACACGGTATCTGTCTGATAGCTCATGTTATTCCTCCGTTTTTACATATTCCTATTAATCATATGGGAATTATTTTTATCTTATCATTCCTTGCAGATTTGTCAACCACTTTTGTCCATATTTTATCGAGTTCGCAAAGCGTATCTTATAAACGGGCTTTTTCATTATTTTTTACGTTTTCTTATCACATAAACCCCTTGACTTTTTCTGTTAAAGGTATATAATTTCAACGATTAACAAGTTTCAACATTTTAATAGGTAGGAACTTTTTGGAGGGACACCTGATATGTATGTGATATTTTTTCTGATATGGATCATATTCAATGGGCAGTTTACCTTGGAAATCGCTACATTCGGGCTGGTGATCGCGGGCGCGATGTACTGGTTTATATGCAAATTTATGGACTACAAACCCAGAAATGACCTGATCATGTGCAAGAGATTCTTCCTGATGCTCCACTATGTCTTTGTGCTTATCAAGGAAATTCTCAAGGCAAACATTACGGTTTTTCAGATGATCTACTCTGCAAAATATCACTTTGAGCCGGCAGTCATCCATTTTACAACAACGCTAAACTCCACTTTTGCGAGGGTCCTCCTCGCCAATTCCATCACGCTGACCCCGGGCACCATTACTGTCAGCCTGAAGGACAATGAATATGTTGTACACTGTCTGGACAAGGACTTGGCGCAAGGTATCGACTCATCCATTTTCGTGAAGCTGCTTGAAAGAATTGAAAATATAAAATAACTGTAACTTTTCAGAACCACATTCGCAAATAAAGGATGCATTACTATGATATACCATTATGTCTACATTACAGTACTTCTCATATTGGCGGTCATGCTGTTTGCCTGTCTGATCCGCGCCATCAAGGGACCCCGCATTGCAGACCGTCTCATGGCGGTGAACATGATGGGCACCATGGTCATGGTCATGATTTCCGTGCTTGCACTCATGTTAAACGAGGGCTATCTGGTGGATGTCGGTCTGGTCTACGCCATGATCAGCTTCCTTGCGGTAGTCATTCTCTCGAAAGTATATATCGGTATCTATGAGGAAGGGCGGCAGGCGCCGCAGGATCAGGATTCCGAAGACGAAGGAGGTATGTCCGATGGGAGTTTTTGATTGGATCAGGCTGATCGCGGGAAGCGCATTCTTAGTCTGCGGTCTGGTAATCTTTTTTACGGAAATATTCGGAGTGTTCCACTTCCGCTATGCGCTGAACAGAATGCATGCTGCGGCAATGGGCGATACTCTCGGCATAGCATCCTGTCTGATTGGACTTATCATTTTTTCAGGAATTAACTTTACTTCCCTGAAGCTGTTACTGATCATTGCTTTCCTCTGGTTTGCCTCGCCGGTGTCGTCACATGTCCTTTCGAGGCTGGAGGTGGCAACCAATGAGAACTTGGAATCATACTGTAGAGTTTACACGGATCTTAAGTCATTGGAAGCAGAACTGATATCAGATGCAAAGGCAAAACAACCGGATCGTGATACGAGAACGAAAGGCGGTGCATTATGACACTTTTTCAATGTATTTTGTTGGGCTTCTTGATTGTATGTGCTGTCTCTGTCAGTTTTTCCAAAAACCTGTTAAATTCTATTCTGATATATATGTCCTACAGTCTGGTGATGTCCATTCTCTGGGTTTGCCTGGAATCACCCGATCTGGCAATCACGGAGGCTGCAGTAGGCGCAGGTGTGACGAGCGTTCTGTTCTTTGCTACATTGAAAAAGATTCAGGCGATCCGCATCGAGATGGATAAACCTAAAGAGGAGGCGGGTCAAAGTGAGTAAACCAAAATCGAGAGAAGAATATGAAAAAACATTCGCTTTCCGCTTTTTCCGGTGGCTGTCAGGCAGCAAAGACCCCTATGTAGGGGAAGTGGAGATGAAGGTACAGGAAGAAACCGTACTGCCTCATGAGACAATTATCGATCGTATGCGCGAGGCAGAGATGCGTCGTGACAAGGTTTACGATGAAGAACAAAATAAGTTCGCCCGGATATTTCATATCATCTATGTAGCGATGGCGATTATATTCTGCATCGCGCTGGTGGCTGTACTGTTGGTAACCGTATCCTGTCTGCCTCCCGACGGCAATGCATCCAATCCCGTCAACAATGTTGTCTCTAAGCGCTATATCGAGCAGGGACTGCAAGAGACGGGGGCGCTCAATATTGTGTCCGGCATGATTCTGACTTACAGGGCATTTGATACTTTCGGTGAGACCAACGTACTGTTTATCGCTACATGCTGCGTCATGATCATGCTGATGGTGGACGATGCGATCCTGAAGAAACAGGCTGCCATGAATGACCGCCGCTTCGAGCCGAAAAACGACACGATTCTTCAGGGTGTTGCGTTTGTACTCTGCCCGATTATCTTTATCTTCGGTATTTACATTATCTTGAACGGTCATCTGTCTCCGGGCGGTGGTTTCTCCGGCGGCTCCATCATGGGAGCGGGACTGATTCTCTATGTTGCGGCATTCGGATTCAAGCGGACACAGAGATTCTTTGACGAGCATGTATACAAGATAGCCAAAATTACCGCTCTGTGTATGTACGGTCTGATTGGCACTTACTTCTATATGACCGGAGCAAACGGGATCGAAAACCACATTCCGCTGGGCATCCCGGGGCATATATTAAGCAGCGGCATCATCCTGCCGATCAACATCTGTGTGGGACTTGAAGTCGCATGTACCATGTATGCTTTCTACGCATTATTCAGAAGAGGAGGCTTGTAAGATGGGCTCAAACTTATTTGCAAATTACGGCGAGGCTGTTGCCATGATCCTGTTCGGAATCGGGTTCGGCAATCTTCTGCTGCAGCCTAATCTTATCAAAAAAATCATCGGTCTGAATATCATGGACACGGCGATTTATCTTTTCCTTGCGGAAAAAGGATATATCGCGGGACGTGTGGCACCTATTGTCACAGACGGCGTACAGAGTGTGGAGGCCTACATCAATCCGATTCCAAGCGGACTGGTGCTGACCGGTATCGTTGTGTCCGTATCCGTGACGGCTCTGATGCTGTCGTTGACCATACGTCTCTTCCAACGCTATCACACGTTGGATCTGGATGAAATATCCAAGCGACTGAAGAGGGAGGGATTGTAATGGATTTCGTACGGAACTTTCCCTGCATCTCAATAATGCTGTGTCTGTTTGCCGGAATTATCAGTTCCGGACTGCGCGATAAGGCAGCTATGTGGGTCAATGCCGCCCTGCTTACGATCAATACGGTATTGAGCGCATATACACTGATCTATACCCTCGCTCTCGGCGATTCTTTCGTCTATGTGATGGGTACGTTTCCCGCGCCCTGGGGCAATGAAATCCGTGCCGGTGTACTGGAAGCGCTGATGGCACTGTTCTTCTGTATCATCATGCTGTTATCCCTCTTCGGAGGCAGACATAAGCTTATGGAGGTAGTCGAGGAAGACAAGCTCCATCTCTACTATGTATTGACAGACTTATTGTTAAGTTCACTGCTGGCGCTTGTCTACACCAATGATATGTTTACGGCATATGTGTTCGTGGAGATCAACACAATATCAGCATGCGGACTTATTATGATCCGACAGAACGGTCGCACCATCGAGGCGGCTGTCAGATATATGATCATGAGTCTGCTGGGTTCCGGTATGCTGCTTCTGGGTCTGTGCATGCTTTACGATCTGACCGGGCATCTGCTGATGAACAATATCAAGGAGTCCGTGGCACTGATTGTGGCTGACGGCGATTACGTGATTCCCCTGATCGTATCTATCGTGCTGATGTCGGTAGGTCTGTGTATCAAGAGCGCACTGTTCCCGTTCCATGCCTGGCTTCCTGATGCGTACGGTTATTCCACTATATCCTCCGCCGCCATGCTCTCCAGCCTGGTATCCAAGGGATATATTTTCCTGCTGATTAAGATAATATACCGCGTTATCGGCTTAGATGTGTACGACGATACGCGGATTATCGACATACTGTTCCTGTTCGGTCTGATGGGTATGATTTTCGGTTCCACCAGCGCTATCAAAGAGAACGATATCCGCAGGATGATCGCCTTCTCCTCAGTGGCACAGATCGGCTATATCTACATGGGGTTCGGCATGGGCACGCAGGCAGGTATGACTGCCAGCATCTTCCATATTCTGTCCCATGCGGCTACCAAGTCCCTGTTGTTCATCGCTGCCATCGGACTGACGGACGTATCCGGTGGAAGCCGGGCGTTTATCGAACTGACCGGCTCGGGATATCGAAATAAGTGGGCGGGCGTCACTTTCACGGTAGGCTCCCTCGCCATGGTAGGTGTTCCTCTTTTTTCCGGATTTATCAGCAAACTGTTATTCTCACAGGCTGCTGTTCAGAATCACGCGAAAATGCTGCCGGCACTGATCGTCCTCGGCATCAGTACGATCCTGAACGCAATTTATTTCATGAAGACGGTGATCCGTATCTATACGCCGATCGATAACAGTGTCTACTCGGTCATTACATTTAAGGATATGCCGGTTTATGCAATCGTGCTGCTCGCCTTTATCATATTGAACGTAATTCTCGGAATCAGTTCCCAGCCCGTTGTGGATATGATACAACAAGGGCTTGCCACTTTTGCGTAGGGAGGTGACGACATGTATCTCATGCTTTTATCCATATTGGCACCGATCCTGATCGGTCTTTACCTTCTGGTAAGAAAAGAGCATTTGAACAGAAAACATCTGCTTGTGACTGCCGGTATCGCTTTTGTTCTGACCGGTGCTCTGGTCGTCGCCGCACTTGCGACTGCATATGGGACATCTTTTACGTTATTTCCGCTGACAGATACGCTGTCGATTGTCTTTGCAATTGATGAGATGAGCATTCTGTTCTCAGCGGTGACTGTGGTTGTTTTTCTCTGCGCGGGTTTCTTTTCCTTCGAGTACATGGACCCCAATACAGCGGAGGCACGTTATAACCGTATCTACCTGAACCAAGAGACACATGAGAAACGTTATTACGGATTCTACCTGATTGTGTTCGGCGTACTGAATGCGCTGTGTTTTGCGGGAAACCTCATTACATTTTATCTTTTCTTTGAGATACTGACACTTTCCTCCATGCCCCTTGTACTGCATAACGGCGGCCACGAGGCAATTATGGCGGGATTGAAATATTTGTTCTACTCGCTGTGCGGTGCATACATGGCGCTGTTTGGCATTTACTTTATCTGTCAGAACAGCAATACTATCACCTTTACCGCGGGCGGTGTGTTAAACAGCGCTTCCGACTCCAACACGGGACTCCTGTTGATTACAGCGCTCGTCATGATTCTGGGATTCGGTGTCAAAGCGGGGATGTTCCCGATGCACGCCTGGCTGCCTGCCGCCCATCCGGTGGCTCCGGCTCCGGCTTCGGCCGTACTTTCCGCTGTGATCGTCAAAGCAGGTGTGCTGGCATTGATCCGCGTCGTATACTACATTTTCGGCTCTGCGTTTCTACAGGGCACATGGGTGCAGACTGTATGGCTTGTACTGACATTGGTCACTGTGTTTATGGGCTCCATGCTTGCCTACAGAGAACCGGTACTCAAGAAAAGATTAGCTTACTCCACGGTGAGTCAGCTTTCCTATATACTGTTCGGTCTGGCAGTGATGAGCACGGAAACTGTGACCGGTTCACTGCTGCATGTGCTTGCCCACGGTCTGATCAAGGCAACCTTGTTCCTCTGTGCCGGTGCAATCATACACATGACCGGCAAGACACGGGTGGACGAGCTTCGCGGCATCGGCAAAGAGATGCCTGTTACCATGTGGTGTTACACGATCGTGTCCTTGGGACTGATCGGAATTCCGCCCACGGGCGGTTTCGTCAGCAAATGGTATCTGGCAACAGGCAGCCTGGCGACCGATATTCCCGTATTTCGTTGGCTGGGTCCTGTCATCCTGCTTGTCAGCGCACTGCTGACTGCCGGTTATCTGCTTCCTCTGATGGTCCTGGGCTTTCTTCCGGGTGCGGACTATGACTACAGTAAATTGAGAAATCGGGAACCCTCACTCTTCATGACGATACCGATCATAATTATGACATTATTGTCGCTTTTGGTGGGTTTGGTTCCTACACAACTTGTTGATTGGCTGATGAATTTGGGGAGGAAGATATGATTATATCAGTGATTTTAATTCCTTTTATAGCGGCAATTCTCTCTGTAATGCTTCCCTTCCGCAAGAGAAGCCACTGGGAAATCTTTCTGGAGTGCGCGGTCATATTGAACAGTATTCTGGTGTGGTATTTGCTGCTGCATCATTCCAGCAGCACTTTCCTGCTGGCACATTTTACAGGTAATCTGTCTGTCACCTTCCGGGTGGACGGACTGGGAATGGTCTTCGCCGGTCTGGTGTCTGCGCTGTGGCCTTTTGCCACACTGTACGCATTTGAATATATGACGAAAGAGGAACATGAGAAAGTATTCTTTCTGTTCTATACCATGACCTACGGTGTCACACTCGGCATCGCGCTCGCCGCGAACCTGCTGACTATGTATTTCTTCTATGAACTGCTGACGCTTGTCACCGTGCCGCTTGTCATGCACACGCTGACGCGGGAAGCGGTTCTTGCGAGCCGCAAATACTTATATTATTCGTTGGGCGGTGCGGCGTTCGCCTTTATCGGTCTGATCATCATTATCATTTACGGAGAGACCACCGACTTTATATTGGGCGGCGTTCTGGATCTTGCCAAGATCGGCGATCGGACCAACGTGCTCCTATTCATCTATGTGATGGCTTTTCTCGGTTTCGGCGTCAAAGCGGCAATTTGCCCTTTTAACTCGTGGCTGCCGCAGGCGGGTGTGGCACCCACTCCTGTCACGGCGCTCCTGCATGCCGTTGCCGTCGTCAAATCCGGTGCTTTTGCCATCATACGGCTGACTTACTACAGCTTCGGCACAAGATTTCTGAGGGGTACATGGGCACAGACTGTCGTAATGTTAATAGTCATGTTCACAATCGTTTACGGCTGCAGCCGTGCGGTAAAAGAGACACACATTAAAAGAAGACTGGCTTACTCTACCATCAGCAACCTGTCCTATATCCTGTTTGGTGCGGTAATCATGACGCCTCTCGGTCTTGCCGCTGCACTCTGTCATCTGGTGTTCCACGCAGTGATGAAAATATCTTCCTTCTTCTGTGCGGGTGCCATCATACACCAGTCCGAACGGAATTATGTGCACGAGCTGGATGGCATGGGTTATAAAATGCCTTGTACCTTCGGTATCTTTACCGTATCGGCTTTTGCTCTGATGGGTGTGCCGGGATTGGCAGGATTTATCAGCAAATGGAATCTTGCCACGGCAGCGGTGAAGAGCGGCAATGTGGTTGCATACTACGGAATCGCCTGCCTGCTGGTGTCTGCACTTTTAACCGCCATCTATATGCTGACGATCGTTGTGCGCGCTTTCTTCCCCGTCAAAGTTTCCTACAGTGCCCTTGAAGGAATTAAAGATCCGAATTGGAAAATGCTTATACCGTTGTTTGTATTTACGCTGTTCATCATATTGTTTGGGATTTACTCCCAGCCGTTTACAGACTTCTTCTACAATGTCGCTGTAGGTTTAGTTTGATATATTGAGTCAGGTATATCATCCTGACCGGAAAGGCAAGGCGTTAACTCTATGAATATATTGATATGCTCTCTTGTATTTATGCCGATGGCAGCCGCCATAGCAAGCTATATTACAGGACGGTTCAGCAAAAGCATCCGCAACTATTTTGCACAGCTTGTGACCGGCCTGACCTTTATATTTGCCCTTTCTCTTTTTGTAAAGATATTGACTGCAAATTCCGCCCAAACGTTAATCATAGAGATTCCCTATGTCTGCGGCATGGGTCTGCACTTCACAGCGGACGGATTTCGCGCTATGTACGGTATGATCGCCGCATTTATGTGGTTTACGAGCACCTTGTTCTCCGAGGAATATTTTGCACATTATCGCAACCGCAACAGATACTATCTGTTCCTGCTGCTGACTCTCGGCGCGACTGAGGGTGTATTCCTCTCCGCCGATTTCTATACAACATTTATCTTCTTCGAGATCATGTCATTCACTTCCTATGTGTGGGTTGCCCATGACGAGAAACAAGAGTCCATGCGTGCAGCAGCAACTTATCTTGCCGTGGCGGTGATCGGCGGTCTCGTGATGTTGATGGGTATTTTCCTGTTGTACGATGTGACAGGAACATTATTCTTCAATGATCTGGTCGATCGCAGGAGCGGATACGGCCTGTTCGGCTATCTGAGCACCGGGCGCACACAGGTTGAAATCGCAGGTCTGTGTATGCTGTTCGGTTTCGGCGCCAAGGCGGGTGCATTTCCGCTTCACATATGGCTTCCGAAAGCGCATCCCGTAGCTCCCGCTCCGGCTTCAGCCTTGCTGTCAGGTATTCTGACCAAGGCGGGTATGTACGGTATATTGATTCTGACATCCTATCTTTTCCTGGGCGATATGATGTGGGGCAGTATGATTCTGATCCTCGGCGTATGCACTATGGTAATCGGTGCCCTGTTGGCGCTGTTCTCCGTTGACCTTAAGAGAACCCTCGCATGTTCCTCCGTCTCCCAGATCGGTTTCATTCTGGTGGGCGTCGGATTGTCAGGTCTGCTGTATTTCCCCGGCAGCGGAGAAAGTATATTCCCCGGCAGCGAAGGTAATCTGTTGGCAGTGCGCGGCAGTATGCTTCACATGGTCAATCATTCCCTGATCAAGCTGGCGCTCTTTATGGCAGCAGGCGTGATCTACATGAACGTCCACAAGCTGGACATCAATGACATCCGCGGCTTCGGACATGGGAAACCACTGCTCAATTACATTTTCCTGATGGGTTCCCTCGGCATCGGCGGCATCCCTCTCTGGAACGGCTACATCAGCAAGACCCTGATTCACGAAAGCATTGTGGAATATATTGAATACGTGAGTATGACGGAGTATGTCAGTGCCGTTGTTCCGGGAGGATTTGGCCCATTCAGTTCCGGCATGCTTCGCGGAATCGAATGTGCATTTCTCATTAGCGGCGGACTGACGATCGCTTACATGACGAAGCTATATGTGGCAATCTTTGTCGAGAAAAATACGGATGAATCGGTACAGGAAAAATTTGATGGGATGAATGGAAAATATATGAATAAGGTCGGCGCTTTCGCTCTGACCCTGAGCGCTACGCTGCTGCCTGTGATGGGCTTGCTTCCTCATGTCGTGATGGACGGGCTTGCCGATATAGGTCAGAATTTCATGAATACGGAGCACACGGGAGAGGCTGTTGCCTATTTCTCCCTGACTAATTTAAAAGGCGCTGCCATCTCACTGGCAATAGGTGCGCTCGTCTATTTCGCGATTGTCAGACTGTGGATCATCAAAGATGGGAAATATGTGAATCGCTGGTATCGGTATTTCGATTTGGAGAACTATCTTTACCGCCCGATACTGCTTAACATTCTGCCTTTCCTGTTCGGCGTTATCTGCCGCGTGTTGGACAGCCTCGTGGATGCGGTTGTCGTATTCTTGCGAAAGACAATATTTAGGGACAGCAAGCTGCCTCAGGAACTCCCGGAGGGAACACCGTTCACGCATATGTGCGCGTGCATTGTAGGATTTTTCCAGAAGATTGCCAATAAAACATTCCTCAGAAAGCGTCCGAGGAATGTGGATTATGATCATAGATTTGCGATGTTCCATGAAGAATGGTTCGAGAACAGCACGATGATCGCACGCAGCATGTCCTTCGGACTGCTCCTGTTCTGCGTCGGGCTGTTGGCTATGATTGGATATTTGTTTGTGATGGATATATTTTAGGAGATATTTTTGCCATTCATGGTTGTGTGCGGGTTTATGCCCATAATTTTCCCGTACTCTTCACTCTTATCCCGCATGACCTCAAATCCCCGGTACAGATCTGTTAAAGCAAATCTGTGTGTAATAAGCTCCGCAGGCGCAATGCGATTGTCTTTCAGCCTATCCAGTACATAATGCCAGTCATCTTCCCTGTCATGCGTAAACGATGAATTCCATGTTCCCATCACGGTCAGCTGATTACGCAGAATCTTCCAGTACACTTCTTTATCCAGCTTCATATCCGTGGCAGGATTTCCCACCAACATGATTCTGCCTGCCGCCCCGGTCAGCCTGACCGCCTGAGTAATCGTTTCGTTTCTTCCGACACACTCGAAAAATACATCCGTCCCGGAACCGCCTGTTCGTTCTGTCAGCCATTTATCCACGTCCTGCGATTTGCTGTCACAATAACATTCCTCCGCCAACCCCAGCTTGACGGCCATCTGTCTCTGAAATTCCTTGTTACCGATAGCCAGAATATTCTTTCTGCCCGATTCCAACAGGAACATAAGTAAAAACAGCCCGATTGTTCCCAACCCGCATATCGCAATGCGTTCGGATTCCAATGGCGCCACTTTCCTCATCGCATGAACTGCCACAGCCATCGGCTCCAACATCGCGGCTTCTTCATAGGTAACATTATCAGGCAGTCTGATCAGATTGTCGGCAGGTACAGCCACACACTCCGCAAATCCGCCATCTCTGCGTGAGCCGAGATAACTGTAGTTTCTGCACATCTCATACTGCTTTTTCTTACACGGCGCACATTCCTTACATGGTATCAGCGGAAAAACTCCCACTCGCGCTCCCATCCATGCCGTATCAACTTCTGCCCCAATCCCTGTTACAACACCGGCAAATTCATGGCCGGGAATCAAGGGATGAGTATGCGCACCCGTCTGATAAATTCTCGGAATATCGGAACCGCATATGCCTGCCGCTTTGACAGACACCAGCACTTCACGTGCGGAAATTACGGGATCGGCAATCGTCTCATATCGCAAATCATTTATACCATGCAAAACCCACGCTTTCATCTTCATTACCCCTGATTCCGAAGAATCTGCTCAAACCGCTCTAAGTCCGGCTTGGTCGTTATCTTAAAATTATTTTCATCTCCATTTATCATGGCTATGTCCATACCCGCCAAAATAGCAGGCTCGGTTGAACCGTTAACCCGCAATATCTCATCAGGCAATAATTTCCTGTTCGCTTCATAATATTTCCCAAGGCAAAATACCTCCGGTGCCTGTCCGGCATAGATCTCCTCCCGCCTTAACAATGATGTGACTCTTTTCCCGTCTATGCTGGAATAAACCGTATCCTTCATCGGCAAAACAGGAAGCACACCGTCATGTCCTACTGCCGCTTCCAGGCAGTCCGTAATCTGCTGTGTCGATAACATCGGGCGAGCCGCATCATGAATCAATACATAATCCTTGTCATCCGCATACGCCTTGATAGCTTCCAAACCGTTATAGATGGAAAGCTGCCTGTTCGCACCCGGAGCAGCGAAACCCTTAAATTTATTAGCCGAATCAGCTGTCAGCAGACAATTTTCAATCCTTCCGTGCCATGCAGAATCAGCCACAATCTGTATCGCATCAATCCCGGGATGCTCAGACAGTCTCTTAACACAGTAAGCAATAACAGGGCTGCCGCATACTTCTATATATTGCTTAGGTACATCAGACCCCAGTCTCGCACCGGTTCCGCCCGATAAAATAAGTGCTATGTTCATTCTACTCCCCGTCTGCAACATCCTCATTCTGCACATTATCGTTCTCAAGAGTATCGTCTATATTGTCATTATTTTGGTCACGCTCGTCATCTTGATTCTTCTCGTCGTCCTGATTACTTCCATCGCCCTGATTACTTTCATCCTCCCGATTGCTTTCGTCACCTTGACCGCTTCCGTCACCCTGATTGCTTTCATCGCGCTGATTGTTCTCATCGCTCTTATCAATTTTTTCATCTACGTTTTTATTGGTAGACTCATCAACTGATTTATCATCATCCGGAGCATCACTCTCACTATTCATATTGTCATCCTCAACAGGCGCCTCTTCCTGCTCCTCGGGTATAATCGGCTCAACATACCATGTGACCGTAATCATCGGATGCACAGATAGATCCTGCCATTCTGCATCAGAATTACATGCTCCGATCAGTCCGAAAGAATAAGTGTCAAAATTAATCCTATTCGGGTTCATGCTCATCCCGTACTGATAGGTATGCGTTTCTTCATCCAACCTGAATACATATGTATTTTCCGGTGCTGCATCCATCTCAAAACTGACAGATGCCTGCCCGTCGGCAGATAAAGGCTGAATGTTACCCTGGTCATCCACTATTGCAAGATATACATCGGGTTCTGTACTTTCCGCAAAATCCGCACTTTCAACCAACTTAATATCTCCAATATCCATAACCCGTGCCGTAATTGTCACCCGAACCGGCACTGTACTCCGATTTGTAACAGTCAACCAATCGCTGTGTTGTGAGAAATCATACTCACCTTCTTTGTTATAAAAAAGCAGTGTGGCATCTTCTTCCACTACGCCGCCGCCATAGCGGACTGCATCTGTTCTATAAAGCAGTCTCTGTGGGTCAAGGATAAAATCAAAAACAGAAGTTTCACTGTCACTTACAATGGGAATGCCCATTGATACTACGTCATCACCTACTACCTGTGTCGGCAGCATGATGGTCTCTACTGCAAACGCCTTAACGGGATACAATGAAAACACAGCCAGCGTTACCGCTGTTAATATTGACAGGTATCTGATTCTTTGATATCGCTTCCTATTCATGCATCATCCTCCCTTAAAATCTCATCTCCCGAATCGCCTGCAGCGTTTCTCCGTACGGCGCTTCTTTACCGAACAACAGCGTTGTCCCCAGCACAAATCCTTTGACTCCTCTGGGTGCAAACTCACGTATCTTGTCTGCCCCGCAGGCTCCGTCCCAATAAATATCAAATCCCATCTCATCTTTGAGGGCGAGAAGCTGTTCATACTTCTCTCCTACATAGGGCAGAAACATCTGTGCCGCATTGCCGGGATTAACCGACATGACTAATACCTTCTTTACAATGCGAAGCAGCATGCGGACATTCTCTACGCTGGTTCCCGGATTGATGGCAATTCCCGGTATGATCCCGGCATTGATAATCTTCTGCAGGGTCGTTGACGGGTGATATTCCGCCTCCGGATGAATATATATTGTATCTCCGGGGTGCAGACTATCTATGAACAATTCAATGGTATTGTTCGGATGCTCCACCATCAAATGCACATCCAAAGGTTTCTGTGCTGCAGAGCGTATGTACCGCAGGTCATTTAAAGACATGGCATAGTTTTTCACATACCGACCGTCCATAATGTCAATATGAAACGAGTCAATGCCGCCCGCTTCCAATTCTCTTACTTCTTTCTCCAGATGTCCGTAATTTGCACACATCATGGATGCTGTCAATTCAAAGTCCATAACCGGTCTCCCCAAAGCGTAATATAATAAATACTGCATTTCCAATTATTCTTATCATAACATATTAAAAGGCTATTGCAAGATTTGTTATTTACCTATCAAATACCTGACCAATCCGGAAACTATCTCAAAAATATACATCCTGCGTGCACAATATTCAGCTTATCTTTGTTATGCATAAAATATAACGTTTCCAGAGTCTCTCCCATATATCCAATGTATCTGTCACTTCTCTCACTCCCCAGAGGAGTACTGAGTTCCTCCACCCTCTCAAGAATCGGGAAAAGCCAGCTACAGTATTCTGCCAGCACATCTTTTCGCGCTATAATAATATTATAATTATAAAAATATCTCTGTCCTAAAATGGTTGGAAACGCATCCGCATATTCCGGTTGCAGATCTTTTAATGCTGCAAGCAAAGCTCTCCAATCATCATCAGACAAATATCTTTTGTGATGTTCATGGATATCCGGCTCATACGGCATCGGATAAGGAAGTACGGCATCTATGTCATTGTCCGATAGTCTTAACATATCATCCTCGGACAATTCCAAAATTCTCCGATAATGTGCCAGCCCATAATATTCCATCCCGTTATCTGCCGGTTTAGTCAGCAGGCGATTTTTCCACAGCCAATATAATGCCGTCAATTCCGAATAGTTCCCATTTTTCCCTGAAATATTATCTCCGTCACAGTCCAGAATATCGGCAATCCTCACGCCGCACAGAGCAGCCCCGACTTGTATCGGTGTCACCCATTCCGGCATAGCATATTGGTTGGTCAATGGTTTATCTTTGTAGAATTTCGCTATGAAGAGGTTCAGTTCAGCCCTGTGATACCCAACGGGGAGAGACGACAGTGGTATATACTCCTTAGAACACGCATAATAGTAACCCATAAGCTGTGCCCAACGTTTCGATGTCAGTCGCACATGGCAATGCAGGCCCTGTCCATCCAGACACTTTTCGATCTCTTCCATGACATTCTCAGGTGTTGCAATCAACACCTCTATATTCTCTTTTTCTTCATTAGAAAGGCTGCATGCAAACGGAACTAATTCCAAAACGGGTACGCCTGACAAATACTCTGCATTTGCTCCACGCTCTGTTACAAGAAAACATCGAATTTTCTTTTTAGGATACAAGCTATGTATTGCTTCGTATGCGCCAAGTGCAATTCCCTGCGCACCGTATATTACAAGATCCATCGTATCTCCTACTTTTACTCCATCAATGATTATAAATTCCCCGAAGTGATCTTTCGGTCATTATTCCTTTTCATCAGTCTATATCCGCTTTTTGCACATTTGATTGGAAGTGCTTTATATTTCTCTTATATCAATCTCCGGTGCTTTCCAAATAATCCTCTCACGCTCTATATTCCTTTCAGCCAAATCGTTCATAATTGCTTCTGCAACATATGGATCATTGATTGCCACTACAATATAGTCAAATTTTTTCTTTCCTATTTCATCTGGGTTCTTTACGAGCATTCCTTTTGTCTCATAATCTGTATCAACCCACTCTACAACCTGACAAAAGCCGCTAAATATAACCTGCCGATAAAATATATGCCCTACATTTCCTGCACCATAAAGGACAATCTTTGCTCCTTTGGGAACTGCTGCAAACGGGAACAGATATGTCCCGTCCTTCCCTGTCCATGCCTGATAATCCAACCACTGTTCTTCATCCAAATCAAGAAGTTTAACCAAACGCTGATAATGGCTGCGCTCATAAAAATATGCCTCCTCCTGCCCGAGTACATCTAATTCTTGCAGCCATTGCTCCTTTAATGTTTTATAAAAAACCTTATAATCTTCAATTCCCACAAATTTCTTTAAATTCCATAATGAAAAATACAATGCATAGTTCACGAAATCCTGCTTTAATTCATCATATATCTGCCACTCTGCCAACTGCTGTTTCAATGCCATAAGCGCCTGATAAAAGTAATGCCAGTTGGCTTTTCTTCTATAATTTGTTGTGATTGCATTTTCCACATTATGTCTTTTATGTGCATAAACATTATCCAATACAGCGATTCTCTCTGCTTTCGATAACGCACAAAACACAAATGCTAGGTCGTTGATACTTTTCTGATCCTGAAAAACAATATCGTTCTGCCGTATCATTTCAGACTTGAACAATTTATCCCATGTCCATCCCATAAAGCAACCATATATGTTATACATATCCTTATGGGAAAAAACATCTTTGTCTGGTAAATATTCACGCTTTATTGTCCAGTTTGTCGCAGTAAACTGCCGTCTTTTCTCATCAAATCTGTCACTCCTGTACACAACGATATCGGCACCCGTATCTTCGGCCTTACCATATGCTTCTTTCAGCATATCCACTTCAAAAAAGTCATCCGCATCCAAAAAGGAAAGATATTTTCCTTTCGCAATCAAAAGCCCTCTGTTACGGGCAGCGCCTGCTGATATGTTCTCCTGTGAAAGGACTTTGACCCTCTTATCATTGCTCTCATATTGCTCCAGTATTTCGAGAGAACGGTCTGTGGAACCATCATTGACACAAATAACCTCAATCTCTTTGAGAGATTGATTCAATATACTTTCCATGCACTGTTTTAAAAATTTTTCCCCATTATACACCGGGATAATGACCGATACTGTTGGCTGATTCATTTGATTGCTCTCCCAATTTATAAGCTGGCCCCCATAGATTTGGGAATTATTATGTTTTGGAACCCCAGCGCTGATAAATTCTCTTTCATCTCATCCCTGTGCCTTTGCGTTACTGCCAAAATAACTGCTGCTTCATTTCTTTTATCTGCATAATCGACGATGCTTTTAACCGGGTATCCCTCTATCGCGGATAACTGATTAGCCGTATCAGAAACTGCAAACCCCAGGCATTTTTTCTTATCCTCTTCGCTCAATCCATTCAAGATACGTCTGCCAACCACACCCGCACCGTATATCACGAAACAACTGAATCCCGATACGCCTTCATGAACCTCATTCTTTAACGCTGCCAATGACCGATATGCCTCCTCCGGTGCACGCATAACTAACTGCAGCTCGTCTCTTAACTCCATCTGCATACCGCTAAAATCAAGGATACTCCTATCCTCATAATCCCTGAATTCTTCACTGATTTTATGTAATGCGGCTTTTTGCACAGCATCGCCGCTCCGTGACAGTGCATAGCGACAACTCTCGTATTCCCGCCGGAAATGTTCGGGAAGAAATTCTCGGTATTTGTGATCCATCTTAAGCAGTCGCTCCAAGATCATCCTGTACTCTGTAATTACTTTATCCATATCATCCCGTCCCGATATGGATGAAGTAGGGTTGTCATGCCGATAATTATAAAATTCACGAGATAATACCATAATCCGCTCAGCCTGAATCATTGACAGAAAGCAGAATCCTCTATCCTGAAATGCTGCCCCCGGAGTCTCATTATGAATAATCTTATACTCTTGAATGAATCTCTTGCGAAATAAACCTGCGGGATTGATAAACCGCCCTTGAAGTACCCGCACATCTTCGCATGGGTTTAGTACAGTATCATACAGATGATGGTCATCATATACCGTATGCTTCTCAAAGATACGTTTTCCATCATCATAAAACCACCTGTAGTCGGAACTTACGATATCAAGGTCATAGTGCTGCGCCGTATCATATAATGTTTGAAACATATCGCTCTCAATGTAATCGTCCGGCTCGATAATGCTGATATACTCGCCAGCTGCCCTGCTGATGCCAAGATTGACGGTGCTCCCATATCCGCTATTTCCTTTTGCAATAATCTTTATCCGACTGTCCGACACTGCATACTCTTCCAGAATGTGCAGACTATCATCTGTTGAACCATCATCAATACATATCATTTCGAATTCCTGCAATGACTGTGCCAACACGCTGTCTATGCATTCTCTTAAATAGGTTGAAGCGTTGTAAACCGGAACTACCACTGTTACTTTAATATTTTCTGTCATAACTCTTTTACATCCTTACAAAAGCTCTTTGGCTAAATTAAGTGCCGCTTTAACAGTATCCTGCATATCATAATATTGATAGCTTCCCAATCTGCCTCCGAATATTACTTTCTGGTCTTTCTCTGCTTCTCTCTGATACAGCCTGTATCTTTCCATGTTTACATCATCATTAATCGGATAGTACGGTTCTGTCCCAAGTTCCCATTTGAGTGGATATTCTTTTGATATAACAGTTTTTTTCTGATTGCCGAATTCGAAATGTTTATGCTCAATTATTCTTGTGTAAGGAACTTCTGCATCAGTATAATTAACAACTGCAACGCCCTGATAGTTATCTGTATCTATTATCTCTGTTTCAAAATGAAGGCTGCGATATTCAAGCGCTCCATATTTATATTCAAAATAAGAATCTATTGTTCCGCTGTATATGATTATCCCGGCTTCTTTTTCCAAATTCGACCGGTCAGCCAGATAATCTGTTTCGAGTACTATATCGCAGCCATGGAACATCTTTTCAAAAATAGGAGTAAACCCACCGATCGGTATTCCCTGATATGGATCTTTGTAATAATTATTGTCGTATATATACCTGAGAGGAATCCGCTTCATGATAGATGCAGGGAGGTGTCTGCATTCTCTTCCCCACTGTTTCTCGGTATATCCTTTTATCAATTTCTCATAAATATCAATACCTACCATGCCTATGGCATGTTCCTCTAAATTACGTGCAGGCCTGTGTACATTTTCACTTTGTTTGGCAATGATCGCCCTAGCCTCATCCGGAGTTGTTATATTCCACATCTTAGAGAAAGTGTTCATGTTAAACGGCAGATTATACAGCTCATCTTTATACCTTGCAATGGGAGAGTTTACAAAATGATTGAATTCCGCAAACTGCAGCATATATTTCCAGATCTCTTTATCTGAGGTACGAAATATATGCGCTCCATACTTATGTACAATGACCTCTTCTATCTCCTCCGTATAACAATTCCCGCCTATGTGATTTCTTTTCTCTACAACGAGGCACTTCTTTCCATGTTTTGTCAATTCATAAGCCAGCACGGAATTAAATAATCCTGCTCCAACCAACAAGTAATCGTACATACCAGTCTTTCCTGTCTTTACTTATGCTTCATAATGCGTACATAATCGTTTCTATATTTCTGGAAGAATAGTGTCGAAAATACAGTTTATAATCCGACCTCATATCCAAAATCGCTCCGGGCAGTTCCCATATATCCTGCGGTTTATGATAAACGCAGATAGCCAGTTTAGGTTTATGATCTACAATAATCTTTTGGGCACCTTGCAGTGCTTTGTATTCGGCTCCCTCTATGTCCATTTTAATAAAGGATACTCTTTGTCCCCGCAACATCTCATCCAGCGATGTAACCTCTATCTTCTCCGCATTGTCTCCTCCGGCTTCGGTAATTCGAGAATTAGCTGCTCCGTTTGCGGCAAAGGTAAGCTCCTGACGCTCATTCCACAATCCTTTATCAATAATTTCATAGTTTCCTATATTCCTGGACTGAAAATTCTGCTTAAGTCTTGCTATGTTTTTCCTGTCAGGCTCAAAGCAATAAATCTTTTCATATTTCCCATGACACTGTTCAGCAAACCTCACCGACGACATGCCATCACAGCTGCCCCCGTCCACAAAAACTTCATCTTCTCCGTATGTCAGGTATGGGAGATCAAAGTACTGACGCCCTTCTGTCGCATCGTACCATGCCGTCGCATCAATGATACACTCCTCGGGAATTCCTGCATCTAAGAGTTGTTCGCGCATCTCAAACAGAAAGGCTTTGGATGGAAGTGCAATTTTCTCTCCGGAATAATTTTTCAAAAAATCCGATGCTTTTATGACAGGAAGTCCCATACATACATCTGACATCGGTGAATTATCAATAAATCCGCGCCAGGTATCAGTGCCGCCGACTTTATCGCACAGAATTTTTCCATACGCACCCATTCCAAATATATAAGGCTTTTCCGTCAGATTCAGAATCCGTCTCTTCAGCGCAAGCCATTTTACATCATTCTCTGCGTCTCTCACAAAATCATCCATCATCCATTGAATCAAAGACTGATCTCCAGTCAAACTGTATAGCAGCCTTGAACAGAAAACCTTCCTTGATACCTCATCTGAAATCGCACCATATATTCTACTGATATTCTTTTGATCTACCATTTGTCTATTCCCTTCATATCTCAAAGGATGATTTGTCCGGCAGTATCTCTTCAAAAGCCCGGTTAACCGTGTCCCTGATAATTCCAAACTCTCCGGGTGTACACTCCTCATTCAGACTGACCATCTGCCATTCCTGCCTCTTGATGGATTCCGCGACATCATTACAATTGTCCAACGTCACCAAAAAAGACCTGCCTAATGTCTTTCTGGGCACAAAATCTCCTTCACACAACTGCCAGTATCGAATCAGGTATTGCGATACGTCCGTCTCTCCTCTGAACCTATTCAATGAAGCCGTATGAAGTGTGTCCGGCTCAATTTCCCACAGTTTGCTAATCGTTGATTTCTTCATGGCGGACGCCATGTGCGGATCATGGAAGCCACAGAAATTGTTCCAATAAGAAAGCCCATCATTCCTCTGCAGCAGTTCTCCATATTCCTCGCAGAACCATTTATCATAGTTTTTTCCCTGCACTTCCCGTTTGGAAAAGTGTCGATTGATGAAGAGGATGTTATTGGCTTTCATCCGGCATGACCATCCGGAAATCGATCCGATATCAACCGGCATAATCGGGCTTTCCACAGCCTCGTCACAGACCATATCATTCTGAAAGTAATACTCTTCAGGAATGGGCTGCAAAGGAAAAAAGTCATCGTTAAACAGTATAAAATTCTCAGACAACTTTTCAATCCTGTGATAGTTCATCTCTATGGTGTTGGAATTAAATGTTGGCAGATATTCCTCCGGAATATAATCCGTGTGGTTCACAATTTCCAGTTTTGGACATTCTCTGTTAAGAAATGTGGGTATGTGTCCCCATGTAACAAAAAGCACTTTATGTATCCAGGGCATAAACTTTTCCACAGCGCGGAACCAATAATGAAGGTTGTCCCAACTCTGATAACGGATGTTGGAGTTGGCACTTGCATCAACTTCCGTGATGCTCATATATTTTGTTTTCTCTTTCCGCCATGCAGGATCAGAACTGTCCACCCATGGAACTATGAGATCGATCGGTTGATTCATTTACAATGCCCATCCTTGTAACTTATACATAATTTGAATCATTATCAATGAGCGCCACAACTTCAACATAATCTATGCATCTTAAAATTGTAAATATTTTTCACTGCTATTTTTCCATCAAACCAGATTTTTAATACACTGAAAAACATTATCTTCTGAATTATTTTTTATGACATACTGCCTTGCCATCTCTCCCATTTTGTAATTCTTATTTCTACCCAA
>JAFLTD010000249.1 GCA_022510625.1 Lachnospiraceae bacterium | reverse complement strand
GAAGGCACTGAAAAAGTCCGTTAAGTATCAGATTGTCATTTTGGGATGCTTGGTTCCTACTTATACAAGGCAATGAATGATGTCGACAGTTGAGTGCCTCCCGGATTTTTTTTGTTGTTAATATATGGCTTTTACGTGGTCCGATTTTTTTATATTTTTTGAAAAAAAATTGGAAGATATATTTGTATATGTCGCTAATATTTAGTAATTTAGCAACATGATAGCAAATGCCAGACAAAGAACATTAAGCCCGTACGCAGACCTTTACGACATACTTTTGTCGCCGGAGGATATATTTAGACGGATGCGTGATGAGGTGGATTATTCGTTCATCTATGATGAGCTTAAGGATAAATACTGCCAGGATAACGGCCGTAATGCGATAAATCCGATTTTCCTTTTCAAATGCCTGATTCTTAAAACTATCAGTGACTTGTCGGATGAAGATCTGATGGCTGAGGTCAAGCATAACATGGCATGGAAGTATTTTTTGGACATGAACCCGGAAGATATGCCTCCTCATCCTTCGACACTTTGTGTTTTCCGGCGCAAGCGTCTGGTGGATTCCAATCTGATGGACACACTTCTTAACAAGACTTTACAGATGGCCGTTGAGAGCGGTATAGTCCTGCGCTGTGCGGACGGGCGGGTTCATATAAATGTCGTCATCGACGGCACACATACCGTCTCGTCCACCGGCTATCATCATCCGGTGCCGACTCTGAAGGGATATACCAAGAAGCTACGCAGGCTTATTTATGAATATGATCCCGAAATGGCCGGCAAGATAGTTTCGGACAAAGAGTATAGAGAAAACGATTTGTCCAAAGAGCTCAAGTATGTCGAGGATCTGCTGCTGTTGTTTGGAAGTTCATACGGCGAGCTGTTGAAAATACCTAAATTCTCACGAGTATATAACCGCCTGGGCGAGTTGCTTGACGATGTACGCGACCATTATACCGTTTCAACGGCAGACCCGGATGCAAGGCTCGGGCACAAATCGGCCGACACCGAGTTTTTCGGATACAAGTCGCAGATAGCCATAGATGAGCACAGCGGGTTGATTCTCGGGGGCCTCACCACCACGGGGGACGTCGGCGATGCTCTGCCAGGGCTCGAGGTGCTGCGACACATTGTAGAGAACGAAGCGCTCAAAGTGGAAGAAGTGTTGGGCGACACCGCTTTTTCAGGACAACCCTTTCTTGAGTTCGCCGCAACAAACGACATCACCATGATTTCTCCGGCCCACCCGATTCTTGGCAGAAACATTGATGGACGCGACGGGTTCACATTCAATAAAGATGCCGACATGTTCTGTTGTCCTCAAGGACACTTGGCCGTCAGAAAGCGCACAGCCGTATACAGGAACGACAACAATCGCCGCTCTGTCATCTATTCCTTCGATCCCAAACACTGTTCGATATGCCCCTGTAAAGGCCGGTGCATTACCGGCAATGCAAAAAATCGAACCTTCTCCGTCTCTGAGCTTACCAAAGAACAAAAAGACCTTCTTGACCGACAGAAAACAAGTTATTTTCAGCAGCGGCGACGACAGCGATACAAGATAGAGCAGACGAACGCCCACCTCAAACAATCCTATGGGATGAGGCAAACCAAAGGGAAAGGGTTGCAGATGATGACTGTTCAGGGAGCGGTCGCTTTCTTCACCCATAATATTAAACTGATTCTAAATAAAAAAGCGAAAAATTAGGATAAACAGGGGCAAAAGTGCTTTTTTGCCCCTATATTCGAAAAAATTAGTCGCTTAGAATCAAATAAATTGAAAAAATATTTTTTTGGATTGAAAATTCAATTCTCAGCGAGGTGAAATCAAATTAACCTTTTTCGGAGAAAAACGAGAAAACAGTACTTTTTCAGTGCCTTC
>JAFLTD010000248.1 GCA_022510625.1 Lachnospiraceae bacterium | reverse complement strand
TAGAGGTAAATTCTACTTTAGATTTGAGAAGTGGAATTTAAAATTTCATTTTTCGAACATTTTCTTGAAAAAAAATAAGATAGATGACCGATAAGATATGTTATATAATATAGTTATACAAATTGCAAATGAGGAATACATATGAAAAAACGTTTGGTTGCATGGTTCTATTTTACTTTTATAGCAGGTCTTTTTCCGCTAATATTTATATCTTTTACTCAAATAATATTTTATAAGAAAATAACTTACAGTGATATATGTTCAGAAATTTTTTTCTTTAATATTATATTATTGGCTGATAGCTTAAAAACATTATATGATCTTAAAACAAATGAAAAATTGAAATTGATGTTATATTCTACAACAATTTGCTTTTTAATTTTTGTGTCAATATTTTATGGAATAATGTTAATGTATAATTACATAAAGAATATTAATATAAATATAGTATGGATATATAATACTTCGGTAGTGATAACGATATTTTGTCTTATTACGTGTGCATCCATACAGGTGTTAGGAGGTGCAGAAAATGGCTGAAGCATTATCTGTTATATCCTTAATCATGACGGGTATAGCTATGTTTATAAGTATAGTAATTGTATACAAAAGATGTTCAGACCTAAACAAGAAGGATAGAGAAAATGATGAGTTGTTAGATTCTAATGAAATTATCCATGGGTCGCAAAATGAAAAAAGAGAAGAATTGCAAAAAATTGCTGAGTTTGTCAAACAATTTGAGGAAGCAGCAAATGAATCGAGCATTGCTAACGAATTGTTCTATAAAATGAATATGCAAAGTGATGAATTAAATTTAATAATAAAATCAGAGGCAAGAAAAAAAATATTAATGGAAATGGCTATGAGGGATGCAGAATTATCAAAAAAACAAACTGAGGAAATAATAAATCAAATTGAAATGGAAATAGATAAGATGACAATGGGGAATCAGCATAAAAAGCGTTACAAAAGATTATATATGTATGCAAAACTATTAAAGCATATGAAAGATGTGCCAATTTCTGAGCTTGAATCGAAGATTATTGTGGATAATATTAAAACAACTAAAACGCCAGAATAGGAAGACAATTTCTACTATTGGCATGATAAGATCCAAAACTAAATTAATATTCTCAGGAACGGGGCTGTCGCACGAGCTAATGGTGTGCATCCCGTCAAGTAGACAATTGAAAAAATAAAAAGTTTTTGTGTTACCCAGTTTATGCTGGGCAACATTTTTATATAGGCTTTAGCCTGTTGAGGGCATTGGGGTTTTTCGCTAATCCGAAAAATGGAGATGCCCGAAACCAAAATCCATCTGCTATGCGGGTGGAGTCAAGCAGTTATACAAAAAAATCACCTTTCCGTTACAATAGAGTTGTTCAGGCACTATTGCAAGGAAGGAAAGGTGATTTTATGGCAAATAAGTATAACGATCTGGCACATACAAAATGGATGTGTAAATATCATATCGTCTTCACTCCAAAGTATAGACGAAAAATTATTTATAATCAATTAAAATGTGATATTAGAGATATTTTGAAACAGTTATGCTCTTATAAAGGCGTGGAAATCATAGAAGGGCATTTAATGCCCGATCACATCCACATGTTGGTAAGTATCCCGCCGAAGATGAGTGTGTCGAGCTTTATGGGATACTTAAAGGGAAAGTCAGCACTAATGATATTCGACAGACATGCAAACTTAAAGTACAAGTTTGGAAACAGACATTTCTGGTCAGAGGGGATATTATGTCAGCACGGTAGGATTAAATGAAGCGACGATCAAAAAATACATCCAAGACCAGGAGAAGTACGATATTATACAGGATAAATTAAGTGTGAAAGAGTATGAAGACCCTTTTAAGGGTTAAGTCGAAGTAGTACGAACGCCCCTTCAGG
>JAFLTD010000247.1 GCA_022510625.1 Lachnospiraceae bacterium | reverse complement strand
TGAACTTATCAATACGTCCGCGGGCCTGTGCTGCTTTCTGCTGCCCTGTGTAGAATGAATGGCATTTGGAACAAACCTCTACGTGGATTTCTGGTTTAGTGGATCCTGTCACGAATGTGTTGCCACAGTTACATGTTACGGTTGCCTGATAATACTCAGGATGAATTCCTTCTCTCATCTCTTTCACCTCTTCTTATACTCAAAAGTAAATAGACGTTATCGTTCTAATCCCATGCCGTCGTGAATCGACAGCTTTTACATTGTAGCATAGGAACACAGTGTATGCAAGCCTTTATTTAAAGAAATTTCATTTTCTTTACCATGTTGACAAACTCGAAATTTGTCTTCGTTCTGGCAAACATATCCAGTACTTTCTCCACCGCCTCGTCCGCTTTCATGCCGTTCAACGCCTTACGAATAATATTGATGGCTTCAAGTTCATCGGGAGACAGCAGCAAGTCCTCCCTTCTGGTGCTGGACTTCGGGATATCAATCGCCGGAAACACCCTCTTCTCGGACAATTTACGGTCAAGCACCATCTCCATGTTACCGGTGCCTTTAAACTCCTCGTACACGACATCATCCATCTTGCTTCCCGTCTCGACAAGCGCCGTGGCAAGGATTGTCAGGCTTCCGCCTTCTCTCATGTTACGCGCGGCACCAAAAAATCTCTTGGGCATATGTAATGCCGCCGGATCGAGACCGCCGGACAGAGTACGTCCGCTGGGCGGTACGACAAGATTGTATGCCCTGGTCAGTCGCGTGATGCTGTCCAACAATATCACCACATCCCTGCCATGCTCCACAAGGCGCTTCGCACGCTCGATCACCATCTCGGATACCCTCTTATGGTGCTCCGGCAGCTCATCGAATGTAGAGTAGATTACCTCCACATTGGGCCCTTCGATCGCCTCCTTGATGTCCGTCACTTCCTCAGGGCGCTCATCGATCAGCAGAATGATCAGGTGTGCATCCGATGCAGTTCTGGTGATTGACTTTGCCACCTCTTTCAATAAAGTAGTCTTACCTGCTTTCGGCGGAGACACAATCATTCCTCTCTGACCCTTGCCCACAGGACTCATCAGATCCATGATACGCATAGCCACGGAGGAACCGGGAGTCTCCAGTTTCAGTCTCTCATCGGGAAAGATCGGTGTCAAATCCTCGAAATTCGGTCTGCGAATAGCTGCCTCCGGAGAATATCCGTTGATTGATTTCACATATAAAAGGGCGCTGAACTTCTCATTCTGTGTCTTAACCCTCGTATTACCTTCTAAAATATCACCTGTTTTTAAACCGAAGCGGCGAATCTGGCTGGGTGCCACATAGACATCATTCTCACCGGGCAGGTAATTCTCACAGCGGATAAAGCCGAAGCCGTCGCTCATGACTTCCAATATACCGCTGGCGGTCACGCCGCTGTCCAATTCAGCAGGGAATTTCTCATCCTCAACGCTGTCCTTCTTCGGGGCAACAACAGATTTCACTGCAACTTCTTTGCCTGCCGCCTTGTCCTTCTCATCCTCGGCCAGCATAGCTTCCACCACTTCCGATTTCTTCATGGTTGAAGTGCCCTTGATTCCGCGTCCCTTTGCGATGGCCTTCAAGTCGGCAAGCGCCAACGATTCATATTTTTCTCTCATAAATACCTCCTGTATTTTAATAAATCATCTATTATATACATTCTTCCGTATATGTTCTTTCGTCTAGGGATTTATTACCTGATGTGTCATCCGAAATGATCTATTACTACATTACTACTATTGCTATTGGACATTATACACTACCTTTTGTAAAATAGGAAGTGTTTTTTTGATATTGCAGAGAAATTGTAAATATTATATGATTATAAAAACATTTAAGAAACGAGGTGTCCCATGACAACAAACGAAAAAGCACTGGAATTACACGAAAA
>JAFLTD010000246.1 GCA_022510625.1 Lachnospiraceae bacterium | reverse complement strand
GAATGTTCATCAGATATTCCGTATGGTATTCATCTGCTTTTTTGTAAGCAGCTCTCTTTAACGCTTCTATGGTTTCAAAATGATACATGATGGGTTGCGTAGAACAGTTTAGCTCATTTGATACTGTCCTTGCGTTGACGTTTTCTGCACCTGTTTTTCGGGCAACCTCAAAGGCAGCGTCAACAACCATATCATTTGTGATCTTTGCTTTCGGCGGCACAATATCTTTCCCCTTTATATAATCGTGATTATATAACAATGATTATATATAGTCCCATCTGTTTTGTCAAGCCTTTTGTCATTTTCCAAAATATTGTGAAAGCATTTCAATCAGTTCACCATGCTGTGTATGTTTTGTGTTATAATAGCAGAAATGCCTCCCATGGTAGCCATATCTGTGTTATGGGATTTATGCACGAAACCGTAACTAAACTGTAGGTCGAGCATATAAACCGAGAAGAGTTGTTCGAACTGGCATTGCGAAGCACGGGTTTGAAGACCGATGAAGTGATCCATATCGGAGATTCTATTAGTAGTGATGGAGAGCGTTGAGAGTATTACTGATCTATTGGGTGTATTAGATAAAATTATGTAGAAAAATCGCTGTTTGTAGGAGAAAATAAGGCGTGAGATATTTATTGGTTGTAGATATGCAAGAAGATTATACGGGTGCAAAAAGAAATAAAAAGTTATACTCATATGATACTGAAAAGTTGATTAATACAATAAATAAAAGGATTAATGAATATCCAACAGAATCAGTGATTTATATTACAAATAAATTTTTTTGGGAATTTGGTAAAGGACAAAAAGAATTAGTTAAAGGACTTAATATAGTATCAAATAACTTTTTTGAAAAAAAGAAGAAAAGTGCTTTTTCTAATGACAAACTATTAGAATACTTGAAAAAAAAGAATGTTAATTCATTAGAGCTGGTTGGAGTAGATGGTAATTATTGTGTAGGGTATACAGCATTAGATGGGATTAGAAAAGGATTTCAGATAATTTGTAATGAGTCTTGTATAGGAGTGAGCGATGTAGAGAAATTCAGGAATATGAAAATGAGATTATCAAAGGAGCTAGTGCAATTTATCTAAATAAATTCGCGTTTGTGGAGGGTAAGGCATTGAACATATTATTATCTTTTGCGATTTTTGTGATAATCTGTGCTGTTATATATATACTATATTGCCGAGGGTTTGCAATATTGAGGAGAACTGTTGCAATTATATTTGTATTTCGTCACAGCAAAAATGCAGATACAGCAACTTTGGATTCCTGTACCGGCTGGGTTAAGCATGTAGGAAGATTTTATGAAAGTAAGACATACGAGTTCTTCTTTGATGCACAATTATCAAAAGGAAATGTAGAAGTAATTCTATTGGATCAGAAAAAGCAACAGTTAATGAGACTAAACCCGCAGTCTCCTACATGCAAAATAGAATTAGATGCGAGAAATAGATATTATTTGCGCTGGGAATTTAAGGGTGTCACCGGTAAGTGTGAGTTGCGTTGGTAAGAGGAAGAAATCTGCACCACAATCGGAACAGACAAAACAAAGAAAAGGCAGAGGGGCGAGATAATCGTCCCTTAACTTATATCCATATCATAAGTTTGCGTTCAATTAAAAAAACAGCCAACCTTTTTGAAAATCCCTCCACTATATTACCGGACGGTGCCGGAAGTGATAAAGATGGATAAACAGAAAGCAGATCAGATCATAACGGAATATATGCAGAAGCTGTATGGCTTTGCCATAAAGAAGACCTATTCTTATGACGAAGCGGAAGATCTTTGCGCGGAGATCATAAAAGAGGTGTACTCATCTCTTCTGAAAGCAAGGGAAGTCATCAATGTAGAGGGCTACATCTGGCGGATCAGTGAGCATACATACGCCAAATATGTGTCATTTCAGA
>JAFLTD010000245.1 GCA_022510625.1 Lachnospiraceae bacterium | reverse complement strand
TCATGATCCGCGCCAGGATTGCCTTTTCGGACAGCACACGCTTACAGGCCGCATCATAGCCCGCGCTGTCATCTGTGACGTGCAGCCCCTGGGCAAGCGTTGTCTGTTCGTCCATCGTCCTCACCTCCCCTCGCTTCATCTTACCATAACTTTGCCAGAGTGTCCACCACTTTTATCTACCTTGAAAAAGTGCTTGACAATATAGTACGGTTAATGATATAGTGATTACAGTAACCGTAGTAAAGGAGGCATCATGTTGAGAGACAACGTGAAAGGTGGTGCGCTAACAGAAGTGACGTTCTATATTTTGCTTTCCCTGTTTACGCCAAAACACGGATACGCCATTATGCAATTCATCGAAGAAAAAACGGGTGGACGCTTATCCTTGGGGGCAGGAACGCTCTATGGCGCATTGAATACACTTGAGGATAAAGGCTGGATTGCTCGGTATGGCGACAATGAGGGCAGAAAAAAAGAATATCTCATTACTGCCCTCGGCAAAGGAATTGCTGAAAAAGAATTAGCAAGGCTACAGGAATTGACGCAGACCGCAGCAAAAATCATGGGAGGTTCTTATGAGCAAGAAATGTTACCGCTTTTACGGCGGCCTGATTTTATCACAGGAAAACTGGTTGAACAAGATGGCTGAAAAAGGGTACAGGTTGATCCATACTGGAAAACTGCTTTATGAGTTTGAGGAATGTAGGCCCGGTCAGTATCAATACTGTGTTGAGTTTGTTGGACAGAAATCCAAGGAAAGCGCAGCCGACTATGCCACCTTTTTGGAGAATTGCGGCTACCGCGTATTTTTCAAAAATATCAATCTCAACTGGAGTGTCGGAAAAGTTGTGGTGCGTCCGTGGGCTGAACAGGGGGGCAGAATTGCGACCAACAGCACTACCTTCAACCGTGAACTGCTGATCGTTGAAAAGGAGAACGATGGCAAACCGTTTGACTTGCATACAACCTACGAAGATAAACAGGACTATTACACAAATATGAGAAAGCCGTGGATATTCTTATTTATTGTGTCTACTGTTCTCACAGTTGCTATGCGCCATCTTGTATGGGGCGTTTTTGCAGTAATTTCGCTTTTTGCGTTAATCGTATTCCAAGTGGAATTAGGAAAGTTCAAAAAACAAGCTGCTATAAAGGAGTTGTGATTATGAAATACAAACCTAAATCCCCAAAATCCGCAGTTATATTCGTCGTTATAGTCGTAGCCGTAATTATCCTTTTGAGTTCCTTGGGGATTGGAACGCTGAGATCTGGAATAAGGGTAGGCTATGTAAGCCATGACAGCTTGAATAGCTGGTCAGCGAGCTACTTTTGGCTTTTTGGTCGGTTGCAGCACACTATCTACCCGGAAACGGACACGCTTCATGTTGAGGTAAAAACAGAGTCCGGCACGATCTCCATTGAAATGAAAGCCGCAGATGGAAATGTTATCTTTTCCGAAAACAATATCGGAACATCGTCTTTTGACGTGAACGTATCAGGAAAAGTTGTTATCAAAATTGAAGCAGACCAGCACAAGGGCGGCTTTGATATTTCCAGTTAATCTGCCGTTGCGGTGCAATCTTCATAAGTAACAACTACAAAACGCTGATCGACGCCACTTGGATTGAGTGGAGGGATAGACGTTGACACTGTGGCCATATAGTTCGATAATAATTATAGCAATTTTTTGCATTGGGATGTATTTGTTATATTGCCGTGGTATTGCAATATCTAAGTGTATCGCTGCAATTCTTTTTTGGTTTTGGCCAGGAAAAGACAGCGACCAAACAACTGTGGTCTCCTGCTACGGGTGGATTATGTCAGCGCCACAAAGGCGATGGCCGCGGCGTCATCCCGCTGCTTGGCGTAACTCCGCTCCTCGCGCATCTTTTTGACGCTGGTTTTCTTCCACTCAACAGACATTA
>JAFLTD010000244.1 GCA_022510625.1 Lachnospiraceae bacterium | reverse complement strand
AAAGTCATCATGGCAGCCATACCAAGAGCCAAAACTTTTCTCAGTTTCATAATAATATCCTCCTTTTTAGTTTTGTCACTTAACTGATTACTCTTGAGCCAAACCTTATCGAATTTAGCTTAATTTTAAGTATACACTGCTTTATTTTTTAGTCATCAATCAATATTGTTACTTATATATCATTATTGTTCAATTTATCAACTTCCACTATTTCAACAATTTAATTAATTTGTTTTTGTGCATAATCACAATTAAAAATTGTAATACTTTCTTAACATTACCCCCGCTTTGCTATATTTAGCTTTATTTTTAGCTATTTTAGTATATATTTAACTTAATTTTTAAGTAACAAGCAGTGAGATAATCACGAAAACAATCAAGATCATCGTCTAATAAAATGAGCCAAGGAGAAAATACTCCCTGGCTCAAATATTGATTACTGATTATTTATTGCATTCAGCATTTGAACATTCAAAGCTTAGTTGTTAACGTCAACGCCGAGATAATCCTGTGCGTCATTCCAAGCTTTGGTCCAGTCAGCCATAAGATCATCGAAGCTCTTGGAACCTGTTGCAGCTGCCTCAATGATCTGCTGTACTTTAAGGTTACCACCTGCGTTGAAGGCAAGCTCTGACTCAGCGTTCATCTCGCCTAACAGATCTTCCTCACCTGCGAGTGCCGGCTGGTCGGACAGCATGGTGCATCCGTCAAATGCGGAGTACATATCGGGATTCTGACCGTTCTTATCTGTAGAGTAGCAGCCTTCGTTGTAATGCCAATTGGAATCCTCGATCAGCCACTTGATGAATACTAAAGATGCGATCTTGTTGTCGTCGGAAGCGTTTACGTTGATACCGTAGTTGTAGTCGCCGCCTGCCAATACATACTGTGTTCCGCCTACAGTCATCGGGAAAGGCATATAACCGATGTCATCACCGTGATCGCCCGCCTCAACCATCTGTGAGAATGCCCAGGAACCAAGTACCATCGCACCGATCTCGCCGTTGTTGATCATGCCCTTACAGCCTTCCCAGTCAGTCGTGGTATAGTCGTCCTCAATCAGACCGTTTGCTGTTGCATCGTACAAGATCTTATATAAGTTGTAGAGACCTGAACCGTCGCCCGGATCAGCGAAAGGCTCTGCTGTGTGAACGAATTTCTGGTTGAAGAATGTATCATCACCGTTGGAGACAACACCTACGTAAGCATCCCATGCACCCATGGTCCAGCCTGCCGCATAGTTGGTGTACAGCGGAATGGCATCCGTGTTGTCCTTGATAGCCTGCAGAGCTGCGATGAACTCATCGGGAGTTGTGGGAAGGCTTGTAACGCCTGCCGCCTCAAATACCGCCTTGTTGTAAACAACGCCCTGTGCGTTACCCCACATCGGGATACCGTAACAGATATCATTATAAGAGTTTGCCCGAACAAAGTTGAGCTGTGCATCCATGGATGCAAGATCGCCAAGAGGCTGGAAGTATGTGCTCAGATCCTTTGTGTCGACTGCGGGAATCAGCATGATATCGCCCCACTCACCTGTGGAAAGACGAAGAAGCGAATCCTCCGCATAGTCAGTAACACCCTCTGTCTCAACAGTAATGTTGGGATATACTTCATTGAACTCATCAATCATTGCCGGAATTGTACCGTCTTCCTCACGGTCTGTTCTGCAGTGAAGGAATTTGATCGTAGCAGTCAAATCCGTATAATCTGTTCCGACGTTGATATCAAGGTATCCCGGAACTCCCTCTACTGCTGCACTGCCATCTGCTGTGTCTGCCGGGGCAGCATCGTCTGCATTTGTGTCAGTATCAGCTGCCTGCTGTGTAGCTGCACTGTCATCAGAGCTGTTGTCTGCAGCTGCGCCGTTATCGCCACCGCATGCTGCGAGAGACAAAGTCATCATGGCAGCCATACCAAGAGCCAAAACTTTTCTCAGTTT
>JAFLTD010000243.1 GCA_022510625.1 Lachnospiraceae bacterium | reverse complement strand
ACTTACAATAACTTCTAATTATTTTGAGCGAAAAGCAATGAGAATCTTTATCAGCTGGTCAAAAGATAAGAGCAAGGAACTTGCTCTCGAAACAAAGAAATTATTACAAAATGTGTTTGGTAATGCACTAGAAATTTTCTTTTCTCCTGATATGTATAAAGGAACTTGTGTAGATCACGAGATACATACAAACTTATTAGAAAGTGATAAATGCATCATATGTATAACATCGGACAACTATAAAAATCCATGGTTAATGTACGAGGCTGGCGTAGTTTATGGGGCTCACTACTCTATGCCTGGTGGGGGAATAGTAATTCCTATACTATTTGATCAAATTCCACGATGGTCATCTTGGATAGACAAGCCGTTAAATCGCTATGTGCCTATCAATTTATATAGCTACGATAATGAAAATGAAGAAGCAAAAGATGAAGTTGAGTGTTTTTTGAAAGAAATAGCATCAAATATTGGTATTAAACCTAAAAATTTCAGCAAGCAATGGAAAATTTACATTCAAAACGTTCATCAAATTTTAACAAAAAACCAACTAATTCCAAAAGAATGTATTGATTTAGTTAATCAGCTGTTAGAAGATAATAGCGGGACTTTTACGATTAATAGTCCAGAAATAACTCGAGAACATATCCTGTTTCATAAAGGTTTTTCTACTAATGTACTTACGAGATTACTATTAAAAAATGTCATGGAATACCAAAGTAAACGTTTATGGATATTTGGGCGGAGGAATAAAAAAATATTTACTAGTGAAAATGACGATTTCTTTAAGTTCCTCGCAGAAGAAGGCATACCTAATAATGTAGATTTTAAATGTTTATTTCCATACCCGGAAAGTGATGCGACAAGTGAGGCGGTGAGCAAGGATAAAGAAAGACGATTTAAAGCTGATTTGCAAACTTGTTTGGAGGCGGCAGTAAGATTTAAAAGTAGATTTAATTTGCCAGTATCGGACATATTTAGGTTATATAAATCTCGTAGAACTAATTATATTATTGTCAGTGATGATGCAGTGCTACATACGCCAATAATACGCGACACCGATGGGCGTCCCCTACCTATAACAAACTCGTCATTTGAAGTTCTTAGCATTTCAGAAGAAAATATGCCTGAAAATAAAGGGCGAAAGCTATGCCAGACATTTATAGATACTTGGAACGACTCAATACCTTTGACCGAGGAATTATATAACAGTATCTATAACTGAAAATTACAAGCGCAGAGTAGAATAATATTTATAAACTAATTTTAGAATCGTATCGGCAACAGAATCTTGTGTCATCCCAGATACATCAATAGAGAATATATTATTAAATTTTTTACTTAATTCTAATGTTTCTTGATGTAATAATTCATTTTTTTGATTACGTATTTTTTGTATCATATCTTTCGTTTCTTCAAAAGTGTCAGCATAGTCGCGCTCATTACAGCGTGAGCAGCGTCTTTCTATATGTACCATCTCGTCTTTAAGATACAGGTTTATAAAGACTAAGGTGCTAGTTAACCATGATAGTGGACAATTATTGGGATAGTATGTACTTGGAATAATCCCTGCTCCTTCTAAAACGGTGGGTATATTCCTACGCTGTTGTCTGAGAATTATTTCCTTCACATATGGAATAAGAATTTTGGATTGACTCTTTGCTGTTTCAAAGTCACTTATTGTAAGCGACTTAAATAAGTCCAAATATGCAGCCTCGACATCATCATAATTTAAATAGCCATCAGTAGCAAGATTCCCAACAACCGATCTAACGATGGTCCGTATAATATCTAATTCGCTTACACGTCTGAACACAGAGCAACGTTGTATAATCTTATATGCCGCTGTAGTTTTACCTACGCAAGACACCCCGGAAAGTATTATAATTGCATTTTTGGGAATAACATTCTCCATAAATGACATTTCCCTTTATATAATTAGAAGTTATTGTAAGT
>JAFLTD010000242.1 GCA_022510625.1 Lachnospiraceae bacterium | reverse complement strand
GGCTTATGCTAATACTCCAATATTCCCACTAAATATATACTCTGATTTCAATTTCTCGACTCTCAAAGCCTTTCTTCGCTCTGCTACTCTCCCTACGCAAAGTATACTTTTCTCTCAATATTTCATATTTTTCATGTATGCCCATTTGGCTACCCATCCTCCCGTCATGAAAAATGTTGCCTTCACATTATGTTTCTTCAAAATATCCAAAATTGTTGCTGTGTCCTCGTTGCCCCAGGCAGCATCAAAACTCAATGCCACTTTGTTTTCATCCGTCTTCACGCAATAGATGGGCAGTTCCCTCCCGTTCACCGTGTTGCTTACCGTTACGGAATCAGGCAGCATTCTGCCCGCTCCCTGAATCAATGCGATTGTCGCCAAAGCGAACGCAGCCGACTTGGCCACCTGCAGCAAAACAGCCTGCACGAAACTTCTGCGCTTGTGTTCCTCTTTGGTCAGTCCGTCTGCCTGCACGCTGCCGCCGCAGTATTGTCCGTGGCTTCTCTGCCTTTGCCTCTCAGCCGTCCATGCCTCCACTTGTTCCGGCTCCGGCCACACGCTGACGTTTCGTCCTGCTGCAGCATCCCGCTGCATTTTCCCCTCCAATTCATATAAAGCAAGCTTAATCTTATCGTTCCAATTTGTTCCGTATTTACGCATAATAATACCCTGCATACTATTGTTACTTAAAGTATATGCAGGGCATCTTTACGTTTACGATTATTTTTAAGTATCTTTCTTCATTCGATCCAGCTCATCCTCGATGGTACTGACCCGGCCATTTGTCCGCTCTATCCGCGGATTCGGTGATTGGGACGGTTCCGATGTATGTCTGCCTGCGAAAAGAATTCGTGCAAGCAGACCGGCGCCTCCGAATATCAACACCAAAATCAATATCCACTCATACAAGGTAATACTCACCAACCTGATATTCGTCGTCATAATGATTGCCAGAATAATAATCAGCACACCCGCAACGGTGAATGCCTTCGATGCAAAACTGCCTTCCGAAGCGAACATCCACACCACACCTATGATGAATGGTATCATGACCAGGCCGTTGCTCATATAGAATCCGCCGATTCTGAGCCCATACCCAAAAAATCCGGAAGATACCGTTACTCTCTGCGAAAAGATAAACAATCCGGATACGAGCATTGCCAATCCCGCCAAAAACTGTAAAAGTTCGTTCTTCGCTTTTTTCATCTGTTCCTCCGTATCATCATAAATCCATATTTTATCAAACTTATACGAAAAGTATATCCGATTTTTCGCTATCTGTAAATCCTACATATTCCAAACAAAGTCTGATTTTTTCTAAATGTTGTGAGCGTACCGAAAAATGTAATAAATTTTCCAAAAAAAATGAAATTTACTCTTTACAAATCGGCATAAATACCGAAATAATATATGTAAGACTATTTATGTCTGAGCGTGCCATCGCAGATGGCACAACGGCACATATAAACAACTGATACAAGACACGGAAGTCGCAATTATAAGAACATGGAGGGAAAACAAATGGGTATTGGATTAGGCGGATTAGGTTCCGGTACGTCGGACATTTATTCCAGTTTACTGGGAGGCGGAACAGGCTCCGACGCATCGAGCACATTACTGACAGACTACGCTTCCATCAAGAACGGAAGCTACGGTAAGATGATGAAGGCATATTATGCCAAAACGAGCGAGGAGGAAGGCACTTCCGCTTCAAAAAACAACTCTAAGACATCAAATACGGACGCTGCATCCGCGAGCGCTGCAAGAAAGTTCTATGAGACCGCAACGGCGATGAACTCCCTTGATTACAAAGAGGAGAACATTGATGAATTGTACGACAAAGTATCGGAGTACATCAAGAACTACAATGCTTTGATGACAGCTGCTTCCAAGAGCGAGAACGCTTCCGTTAAGGCTCAGGCAGACGCTTTGAATGATTATACTTATCAGAATTATAAGTTGT
>JAFLTD010000241.1 GCA_022510625.1 Lachnospiraceae bacterium | reverse complement strand
GAATGTAGCTTGTCACTTCGATTCCGTTGGAAAGACGTACTCTGGCGATCTTTCTGAGCGCGGAGTTAGGCTTCTTAGGAGTTGCTGTCTTAACAGCTGTGCAGACACCTCTCTTTTGCGGAGAAGCTGTATCGGTTGCCGCCTTGTGAAGGGAATTGTAACCTTTCAGCAATGCAGGTGCGGTTGACTTCTTTACAGATGTCTGACGTCCCTTTCTGACTAACTGGTTAAATGTTGGCATTCTTTTTCACCTCCTGTGTTGACATTTTGTGCACCACGAAAAAAATGCATTCACGTGCACACTAAAATAGTATACTTGCACGTGAATGCATTGTCAATACATTTTTTTGCGGATTATGCCGATTTTTACAGCTGATTCTCAAGACTGAACACTCAGCTTATTCAACGACTTCCATCTCCATCGTTTCCTCATCGGCTGCGCTGTCATCATCTGACTCGATAACATCATCGACATCTTCATCCATCATGTCTTCGACTTCATCCGGATCCTCATTCATTGCTCTGTCGAACCCATCGTCAAAATTCAGTTCATCTTCCGTCACAAGGCGACTTAACAGATTATCGTCCGTGCTCAGTCTCGTGTCACGGTAGCGTTTCATACCTGTACCGGCAGGAATCAGCTTACCGATGATAACATTCTCTTTTAATCCGATCAGTGAATCCACTTTACCCTTGATCGCGGCCTCGGTCAATACCTTGGTCGTCTCCTGGAAAGATGCTGCCGATAAGAAGGAATCCGTCGCCAGCGCCGCCTTGGTAATACCAAGCAAAATCTGCTTACCCTCGGCAGGCTCCTTGCCGGCCTTCACCAACTCTTCGTTCAAATCTTCGTAATCAAGAACGTCTACCAGCGTACCCGGCAGGAAATCCGTGTCACCGCTGTTCTCGATACGGACTTTCTTGAGCATCTGACGCACGATAACCTCAATATGCTTATCGGCGATATCAACGCCCTGAAGGCGATATACACGCTGTACTTCCCGCAGCATGTAATCCTGCACTGCACGGATACCCTTGATCTTGAGCAAATCGTGCGGATTCACGCTTCCTTCCGTCAGCTCGTCACCCGCCTCCAACTTTGCTCCGTCAGCAATCTTGATTCTGGAACCGTACGAAATCAGGTATGTCTTGGACTCTCCCGTCTCATCGTTCGTGATAACAACTTCTCTCTTCTTCTTTGTATCCTTAATGGTCGCCACGCCGCCGAACTCTGCAATGATTGCAAGTCCTTTAGGCTTACGCGCCTCAAACAACTCCTCTACACGGGGCAGACCCTGCGTGATATCATCACCGGCAACACCACCCGTATGGAATGTACGCATGGTAAGCTGTGTACCGGGCTCACCGATGGACTGTGCAGCGATAATACCGACTGCCTCACCCACCTGAACCGCCTCACCGGTCGCCATATTGGCACCATAACACTTCGCACAGATACCTACGTGCGAACGGCAGGTCAAGATTGTACGGATTCTGACTTCCTCGATCGGCTCGCCGTTCTCATTTACACCAACACTTAAGATTTTCGCCGCACGGGCAGGTGTGATCATATGATTTCTCTTAACGATCATATTGCCCTTTTTGTCCTTAATGTCTTCGCAGGAGAAACGTCCCGTAATTCTGTCACTCAGGCTTTCAATTGTCTCTTTGCCGTCCATGAACGCCTTAACAACAATACCGGGAATCTCTTCCTTGCCTTCACAGCAATCTGTCTCACGAATGATCAACTCTTGAGATACATCCACCATACGTCTGGTCAGATAACCGGAGTCGGCCGTACGCAGAGCCGTATCGGACAAACCTTTACGTGCACCGTGAGCGGACATAAAGTATTCCAGTACATCCAAACCTTCACGGAAATTGGATTTGATAGGCAGCTCAATGGTTCTACCTGTCGTATCCGCCATCAATCCACGCATACCCGCAAGCTGCTTAATCTGCTGATTGG
>JAFLTD010000240.1 GCA_022510625.1 Lachnospiraceae bacterium | reverse complement strand
GATTGATAGAATAAAAAACAATGGCTTTTTAAATATTCTATTGGTTTTCTTTTCATTGTCTGGAAGCTAAACTTGCTTTAAGCTGTTGCAATAGTAATTCTGCAATGGGAGTAAACACCTGATATTTTTTCCAGATCACATACATCCGTGTTTCCAATGGAGGCTCTATCGGTCGAAAGCAAAGCGGACTGTCCCCATCGGTATCGGCAAGTTTGTCAAAAGTCAGCATATATCCCAATCCCTCACGCACAAATACGGACCCATTGTAAAATAAAGTAAATGTACCCGCAATATCCAGTTCGTCCGCCTTTTCACCGCACCACCTTGGAAGATCTGCTTTAGCAGCCTGTTCAGAGCAAAATATAGGAAGCCCGATCAGATCATCAATGTGGATGGTCTCCTTATCTGCAAGCGGACTGTCCCCACGCATGAGGACACCCCATGTATCAGGCTCCGGCAGAGTCAGATAGTTATATTTTGATAAATCAGGCGGCTCGACAATCACGGCAAAATCAAAAAGTCCCCTGTCAAGTTTTTCCGTCACCTGCTGTGTATCTCCGCTTTTGATATGATATCGGAAACCGGGGTATTTTTTCTTAAATTCTTTGATGACCTGTGCCAGATAACGGATATGGTAAGATTCAGCGCAGCCAATCTGCACTTCACCTCCTGTAATATCATCCAATCCCTTGAATTCGCTGATGGTCTTATCAACCATATCCAGAATATCCTCTGCCCTCTTTCGCAGCAGCATACCCTCATCTGTGAGGGTCACATTGGCACTGCCACGCTTAAATAGTTTTTTTCCAAGTTCTGCTTCCAGTTCTTTCATTTGTTTGGACAAAGTGGGTTGTGATACATGAAGCGAATCGGCTGCTCTTGTCATGCTGTTTTCTCTTGCAATTTCCAAAAAGTAACGAAGCACACGGATTTCCATTTGAACCTCCCCCAAAATATAATTTTTCTGCTTTCATTTGTTCTCTTTATTATACTGACCAATGATATTCTGGTCAAGAATAACATGATATGAATTATAAGTATTAGACATATCAAAGAAGAAAGATTATACTTCACTTATCGGAGGTGAGAGGATGGCGCAGGCACTGGACACATTCGGTATCCTTTACCAAAATCTGATAGATGCCGGATGTGACAAAGAAACAATAGAGCAATGTATGTCTCTGGCAAAAGAGGATAAAAAAACAGATATCCTGCGTTTGCTCTCAGGACACAGAGAGGCATTGCTTAACACAGTACACGCAGGTCAAAAGCAGATAGATTGTCTGGATTTTCTGACCTACACATTAAAAAAAGAATTAAAATCAGGAGGACAACTAAAATGAACATGAGCTTTAACTTCAGCAACCCGACAAACTTAATTTTTGGTGCAGGTAAATTAGATACCCTCGGTGAGCAGAAACTCCCCGGCAAAAAAGCACTTCTGTTGATCTCTAATGGTAAATCAACCAAGGCTAACGGATATCTTGACCGTACCACGTCACAGCTTGAAAAAGCCGGCGTAGATTATGTGGTATATGCCGGGATCATGGAAAATCCCGTAAAAGAAGCAATTATGGAAGGCGCTTCGGTTGCCCGTGAAAACAACTGCGATTTTATCGTTGCGTTGGGCGGCGGTGCGGTGTTGGATTCCAGTGCAGCAATCTCTGCTATGGCAACTAATTCCGGCGATCTGTGGGATTATGTATTTGGCGGAACGGGCAAATGTCAGCCGCTTAATAATCCCGGACTTCCCATTGTAGCGATCGCAACGACTTCCGGTACGGGCTCTGAAATGAATGGATTTGGCGTCATATCCAATCTCGAAACGAAAGAAAAAATAGGCTTTGGCGATCCGGGGCTTACTCCGGTACTTGCCATCGTTGATCCGGAGCTGATGACAACGGTTCCCGCCAAATACACGGCTTATCAGGGCTTTGACGCATTATTCCATAATACTGAGGTCATGATCTCCAAAGGCATCAATATCATGAGCGAGACGATTGCCCTGTCTGCCATTGA